>DATJYA010000380.1:0-7021 GCA_035499835.1 Pseudolabrys sp. | reverse complement strand
GCAATTTGCCGAGCACCCACTGCAGGGAGATCAGGATCGGCGTCATGGTGAAGAACAACGCGGCGGTGAATAGCGCGCGGATCATCCCTCAACCGTTCGTTCCCGCGGATGCGGGAACCCAGACTTTGCCATGGTTACGCGCTGCTCCCGGGTCCCCGCTTTCGCGGGGACGAACGGCGTATGTGGCTCGCCGCTGCGTGCATAAGAGACTATTTCTTTTTCTCATTCTCGAGCGGCACGGCGTAAAGCTCAAGCCGGTGATCGACCAGTTTGTAGCCGAGCTTGCGCGCGACCTCGGCCTGCAGCCGCTCGATTTCTTCCGACTGGAACTCGATGACCTCTCCGTTGCGCAGGTTGATGAGATGATCATGGTGCGCTTCGGGGCTGGTCTCGTAGCGGGCGCGGCCCTCGCGGAAGTCGTGGCGCTCGATGATGCCGGCATCCTCGAACAGGCGCACGGTGCGGTAGACCGTGGAGATCGAGATGCGGTCATCGACCTTGACGCAGCGCCGGTACAATTCCTCGACATCGGGATGATCGTCGGAGGCCGCCAGCACGCGCGCAATGGTGCGCCGCTGCTCGGTCATGCGCATGCCCTTGGCGGCGCAGAGCGCCTCGATATTCGCCCGATCGTGCATGCGTCGTTCCGGCGTGGCCACGTCTTCATCCTCCGCCCGCTCTTCCTATCACAGGATGCGGGCCGCTTTCATGTCCATTAATCGAGGTCGCGGCGCAACACCAGCGCGGCCGCGGATTTGCCGCCGGCGCCGGAGTAATAATTGGCGCGGCGCGAAACCTCGCGGAAGCCGGCGCGCCGATAAAGCCTGATCGCCGCGGCGTTGTTTTCGTCGACTTCGAGGAAAATGGCGCGGCAGCCCAATCCGGCAAGCCGCCGCAGATGCAGGTCGAGCAGCTTGCGCGCGAGCCCGCGGCCCTGGGCTGCGCTGGCGACCGCGACCGAGAGGATCTCCGCTTCGTCAGAGGCAAGCCGCGACATGATGAAGCCGCGGAGCGCGCGGCCATCCACGGCGCGGTGAACGATCACATTGCGTTCGGCGATCAGGCGCTCGACCTCGTCCTCGCTCCAGCCGCGGCGGAACGAGGCGACATGCAGCGTCGCGATACTCGCGGCATCGCGCGCGCTTGCTTCCGACAATGCCGCGTCGCCGCGCGAAAAGATTCGCCGCCAGATCATCGCCGCGCCAACTGGCCGGCGTCCTGCGGTTGCGCGTCCGGCGCGCGCAGGTAGAACGGCTTCGGCGGCGAGCCCGTTTCCGTCGTGGCACTGCCCAGCCGCGCCACCCAGTCGATGTCGGGCGCCGCGTGCTGCTCGACCGCCGTGGGCGGGCGTTCGTCCTCGGGCCAGGCAGCGGCGAGAAGCCTGGCGGCGTTGCCGACGAGGCGCGGCTCGCCGCTCCCGCAGACGCTGGAAGCTTTCACGATCGAGACCAGGCCCGGCGCCACCAGCGTGCGGCCGCCGGGTCCGAACACCTGCAGGTAGACATGATCATGGCGCGCATCGATGGCTGCGGCCACCGGTTTACTGCTGTCCGGGCCGATCAAGGGCGCGGCATAGGCCGACAGCGTGGTCAAACCCACCGCCGGCTTGCCGGCGGCAAGCGCGATGCCGCGCGCAGCGGCGACGCCTACACGCAAGCCGGTGAAGCTGCCGGGCCCGGTGGTGACGGCGATGCGGTCGAGCGCGGTGAAGTCGAGCAACGCGCGCTCCATCACCCGCGCGACCAGCGGCATCAAGGCCTCGGCGTGGCCACGCAGCATTGGCAGCGATTCATGTGCGACGACCATGCCCAGCGCGCTGTCGAACACAGCCGCCGCGCAGGCCCCGAGCGCAGTGTCGATGGCGAGAACGCGCATAACGTAAACCTATCACCGCCATGGCCGGGCTTGTCCCGGCCGTCCAAGCCTTACTTCTAATGCGAGACGTGGATGCCCGGCACAAGGCGGGGCACGACGACGATTGGTGCCGCAGTCGCTGGCTTACATCGGGCGCACTTCGACCACGTCGGGCACGAAGTGGCGCAGCAGGTTCTGGATGCCGTGCTGCAGCGTCGCCGTCGAGGACGGGCAACCGGAGCAGGCCCCTTTCATGGCGAGGAAGACGACGCCATCCTTGTAGCCGCGGAAGGTGATGTCGCCGCCGTCGCTGGCAACCGCGGGCCGCACGCGCGTCTCGATCAGGTCCTTGATGGTGGCGACGGTATCGGCGTCCGCGGCGTCGAAGAATTCGTCGCTCGCCGCCGCCGGCTGCGCCTCGCCGGCAAGAAGCGGCTCACCGGTCATGAAATACTCCATGATGGCACCGAGCACCGCTGGCTTGATCTGCTGCCATTCGCCGCCGGTCTTGGTCACGGCGATGAAATCGGCGCCGAACATAACGCCGCCCACATGGGTAACATCGAACAGCCGCTCGGCGAGCGGCGACTGCCTGGCGGCGTCACGATTCGGCATGTCGAGAGTGCCGTTTTCGAGAACGGCGCGGCCGGGCAGGAATTTCAGCGTCGCCGGATTAGGCGTGGTTTCGGTCTGGATAAACATCGCTTTTTGCTCCTCAAACAGGTTCAAGGCCTGCGGGCAATGGAACTTGTAGCATACATGGGCGCTGGCCGCAGCACGGTCAACCTCGCAACCAGGACGACCGCCTAGGAACTCGCGTCGATATCCTCGTCGCTCAGATGCCCCGGCACGATGGCCAGCGGAATCGGGAAGGTGCCGGCGGATTTGCCTATGGTGCTGACCAGGGGGCCGGGACCTTCGGTGCCGAGACCCGCGGCCAGCACCAGGATGCCGATATCGGCGTCTTCATCGATGAGCTTGAGGATTTGCTCGGAGGTCATGCCTTCGCGAATGACGAGGTCGACCTTGACCTTGGCGATCGCCTGCGCGCGCTGGGCATATTTGTCGAGCAACGCCTTCGCCGCGTCCATCTGCTCTGCCATCATCAGGTCGGCGACGCCGAGCCATTGCTGATTGCGGTCACCGGGCTCGATGACGCGCAACATGACCACGCCCGACCTGGTGCGGCCGGCGCGCCGCGCCGCCCAGTAAACGGCGCGGTCGCATTCCTCGGTGTCGTCGATGACCACGAGATATTTGCGCCGGTGGCCGGCCTCGTAGCTGCGGCGTTTGCTGCTCATGGCCGCCCCCTGAGCATGATCTGGAAAAATGGGACCCGGTAGTATTCGGACAAGATCACGATCACAAATAAGTCTTTTGCGATCACATGCGGATGCACAGGCGACAAGCGTGGCACGACCGCCGGCGTGCCGACAAGCGGAGAAATTCTACCGCCGCACGAAGCCGACGATATCCTTGACCGCCTTCATGGTTTCGGCGGCGATCGCCTGCGCACGCGCCGAACCTTCGGCGAGCACGCCGTCGATATAGACCGAATCCTGCACCAGCCGTTTCATCTCAGAGCCGATCGGCCCGAGCCTGGCGACGGCAAGATCGACGAGCGCGCTCTTGAAGGTGGAGAATTGCCCGCCGCCGAACTCGGCGAGCACCTGCGCCTTGCTGACGCCCTGCAGCGCCGCATAGATGCCGACAAGGTTTTCCGCCTCGGGCCGCGACTCCAACCCCTTCTCTTCACTCGGCAAGGCATGCGGGTCGGTCTTGGCGCGGCGAATCTTCAGCGCGATGGCGTCGGCATCGTCGGTTAAGTTGATGCGCGATTGGTCGGAGGCGTCCGACTTCGACATCTTCTTCGAGCCATCGCGCAAACTCATTACCCGCGTCGCCGGCCCCTGGATCATCGGCTCCGGCAGCGGGAAGAAAGCGTCGCCGAAGCCGTGGGCGTGGATCGACGGCGCGAAGTCGTTGTTGAATTTCTGCGCGATGTCGCGCGCGAGTTCGACATGCTGCTTCTGGTCTTCGCCGACCGGCACGTGCGTCGCGCGATAGAGCAGAATGTCCGCGGCCATCAGGCTCGGATAGACAAACAGGCCGACAGAAGCGTTTTCGCGGTCCTTGCCGACCTTCTCCTTGAACTGGGTCATGCGGTTGAGCCAGCCAATCCGGGCGACGCAGTTGAACACCCAGGCAAGCTCGGCGTGCTCGGCCACCTGGCTCTGGTTGAAGATGATGTTCTTCTTCGGATCGATACCGCAGGCGATGTAAGCCGCGGTCACCTCGCGCGTCGCCTTGGGAAGCTCGGCCGGGTCCTGCCACACGGTGATGGCGTGCAGGTCGACCACGCAATAGATGCAATCGTACTTTTCCTGCAGCGCCACGAACTTGACGATAGCGCCGAGATAGTTGCCGAGGTGCAGATTGCCGGTCGGCTGCACGCCGGAAAACACCCGTTCCTTGAACGCCATTAGCCCGATCCTGTCGTTGCGGGGGCCACATTCCACAAGCCCCGGCGCGATGCAAGCGCGCGTCGCAGCCTGCGGCACAGGGCTCCATTGCCAGCGCCGGGCTTGACCTGGCGATCTCGATTGGGTGAGCACAATCGCGGCCATCGGCGAGGTCGCCGGACCGAGCCGGGCAAAGCGGAGGCTGCAGGCACCATGTCGAAATCCGGACCGCCGGCCAGTCCGTCCGCAATCGCGCCCTTCGATCCCGCGGCCGCCGGCTGGGAGCTCTATCAGGACGAGGGCTTCGTCGGCCTGGTCGGCCCGTTCTGGACGCGGCAGGAAGGCGGCAAGCATCTCTATGCCTTCAAGGCCGAACCCAAGCACCACAACCGCCGCGGTGTCGTCCAGGGCGGCATGCTGATGACGTTCGCCGACCGCGCCATGGGCATGACCTGCTGGTACGCCAACGAACAGCAGCCGCAGGCGACGGTGCATCTCGATGTGCACTTCGTCGATGCCGTTCACATCGGCGAGTTCGTCGAGGCCAAGTGCACGGTGGTGCGCCGCACGCGCGCCTTGATCTTCATGAACGCCGATCTTGTGGTCGGCCCGCGCGTTGTCGCCACCGCCACCGGCGTCTGGAAGACGCTCAGCAAACGTTGACCGGGGCGGCGGCCCATGTGCCGGCGGGCGCCGAGGCGCATATGACCGCCTGCGAAGCGGCGCATTGTTTCAGCGAGCAATGCCGATATAGTGCCCGCCTCATCAACGAGGCAACGACATGACCGCTCCCCGCTATGACGTGCTCGGCATCGGCAACGCCATCGTCGACATCATCGCCAACACCGAGGACGATTTTCTGGTCGCGCAAGGCATGCACAAGGGCGGCATGGCGCTGATCGACGAGCCACGCGCGCGCACGATCTACGACGCCATGGGCCCGGCGATCCGCGCGTCGGGGGGCTCGGCGGCCAATACCATTGTCGGCGTCGCCAGCCTCGGCGCCCGCGCCGCCTTCGTCGGCAAGGTCAAGGAAGACCAGCTCGGCCGCGTCTTCATCCACGACATTCGCGCCGCCGGCGTCTCTTTCCATACCGAGCCGGCGCGTGAGGGACCCTCCACCGCGCGCTGCTACATCATGGTGACGCCGGACGGCGAGCGCACCATGAACACGTTCCTCGGCGCCGCGCAGGATTTGGAGCCCGGCGACATCGACGAGGACGCCATCGCCAACGCCGCCGTCACCTATCTCGAAGGCTATCTGTGGGATCCGCCGAAGGCGAAGGAGGCTTTCGTCAAGGCGGCAACGATTGCGCACAAGGCGAAACGGCAGGTGGCGCTGACGCTGTCGGATGCCTTCTGCGTCGACCGTTATCGATCCGAATTCCTCGAGCTCATCAGGAAGGGCACCGTCGACATCATCTTCGCCAATGAGCGCGAGCTGCACAGTCTCTATCAGACCGCCGATTTCGACACCGCGGTGACGATGCTGCGTGCGGACGCGCGGCTCGCCGTGGTTACGCGCAGCGAGAAAGGCTGCGTCGTCGTCACTAAGGGCAACACCGTCGCCGTGCCGGCGGCGGAAGTGGAGAAGGTGGTGGATGTGACCGGCGCCGGCGACCTGTTCGCCGCCGGATTCCTCGTCGGCCTCGCACGCGGCAAGGACAACCGCACCGCCGCGCGCCTCGGCGCGCTCTGCGCCGCGGAAGTGATCCAGCACATCGGCGCGCGGCCGGCGGTGTCGCTCAAGGCGCTGGCGGAGGCGAACGGTCTTCTGGCGGAGACTGGCCCGGGGGCCTGATACGCCGCGTCTCTCCCGATTGGTAACCGATTGGTAACCGAACGTGGTTACCGATTGGTGTGCGCCAATTCGGGGACCGGCCATGGCCAAGCGGAAACCCATCGAGCAGACCAGCAACACCGATATTCCGGCGCCGCCGAAGGCTGAGCTGCCGTTCGTCGAATCGCCGTCGCTGTTGCCGATCGAGCCGGAGCCGGCGAGCAAGCCGTCCGAGCCGCCGATCGCGGACATCGCACCGACGCCCGCCGCCAAGCCGCGCGTCAAATGGACGCCGCGCCACAACCGCACCGCGCTTCTTGTCGCCTCGGTGACGTTTGCCGCCGCGCTCGGCGCCGTCATTGGCGCGGTGTCGAGCCATGGCTTTGCCGCGGCCAAGCCGCCGGCCGATGCCGCGAGCCTGGAAGAAGACAAGGCGGTGCAGCAGTCGATCGCGCATTTATCGAAGCAGGTTGCCTCGCTGAAACTGAGCCTCGATGCTGCGCATAAGGCGGCGCAGAATTTTGCCGCGAAAGCCGCCGACCGCCTCGCAGCGGTCGACGACATCACCGGCTCGATCGCTTCGCCGCCGGCCGCATCTCCGGAGCAGCCGGCCGCCACGCCGCTGCCGCCGCCGCGCCCGGCGCAACGCGGGGACCTCGCCGTCGCGATGCCGCCGGCGCCCGCGCCGCGCCCGCCGCTGGTGCCGGACTGGTCGATCCGCTCCGCGCAAGAGGGCATGGCCTATGTCGAAGGACATGGCCAGATCTATCAGGCCGTGCTCGGTGCGGTGCTGCCCGGCCTCGGCCCGGTGCAGACGATCAAGCGCGAAGGCGGACGCTGGATGGTGCTGACACCACGCGGCATCATCGTCTCTGCGCGCGACCGGCATTTCTTCGAAGCGGCATTCTGACAATTTCGATAATGG
>DATJYA010000379.1:0-3257 GCA_035499835.1 Pseudolabrys sp. | reverse complement strand
GTTCCGGCTCAACGACATGAGCATTGTCGCCGGCGGGCCGGGCAAAGCGGTGTGGTGGGACAAGGTCGATTCCAAGTTCAAGGGCTGGAGCGCGGCGCGCTTCCGCAAGGCCGGCTTCCGCGCCGTGCCCGGCTGCGTCGTGCGGCATTCGGCCTTTATCGCGCCGGGCGTGATCCTAATGCCGTCCTTCGTCAATCTCGGCGCCTATGTCGACTCGGGCACCATGGTCGACACCTGGGCGACGGTCGGCTCCTGCGCGCAGATCGGCAGGGGCTGCCATTTGTCAGGCGGCGTCGGCATCGGCGGCGTGCTCGAACCGCTGCAGGCCGGCCCGGTCGTCATCGAGGATAATTGCTTCATCGGCGCCCGCTCCGAAGTGGTCGAGGGGGTGATCGTGCGCCAGGGCTCGGTGCTCGGCATGGGCGTCTATATCGGCGCCTCGACCAAGATCGTCGACCGCGACAGCGGCAAGATCTACCAGGGCGAAGTGCCACCCTATTCCGTCGTCGTCTCCGGCACGCTGCCGGGCAAGGCATTGCCGAATGGCGAAGCGGGACCGAACCTCTATTGCGCCGTCATCGTCAAGCGCGTCGACGAGCGCACGCGCTCGAAGACCAGCATCAACGATCTGTTGCGAGACTGAGCTTGCCCGCTGATCCCGTCGCCATTGCCCGCGAACTCGTCCGCTGCCCCTCGGTGACGCCGGCGGAAGGCGGGGCGCTGAAATTCCTCGAGGCGACGCTGACGGCGGCCGGATTCAGCGTGCACCGCATGACCTTCAGCGAACCGGGCACCGAGGACGTGGAAAACCTCTACGCCCGCATCGGCGGCGCGGCGCCGAACCTGGTCTTTGCCGGCCATACCGACGTGGTGCCGCCGGGCGAGGAAAGCGTCTGGTCGCATCCGCCGTTTGCCGGCGACATCGCCGGCGCGCAGCTTTACGGCCGCGGCGCGGTCGACATGAAAGGCGGCATCGCCTGCGCAGTCGCCGCCGTGCTCGATCATCTCGCCGCCAACGGCGGCAAGCCGCAAAAAGACGGCAAAGGCTCGTTCTCGTTCCTCATCACCGGCGACGAGGAAAGCATCGCCGTCAATGGCACGCCGAAGCTGCTGCAATGGGCGGCCGAACGCGGCGAAAAATTCGACCACTGCCTGCTCGGCGAGCCGAGCAATGTCGATGAACTCGGCGACACCATCAAGATCGGCCGCCGCGGCTCGCTCAACGGCCACCTGATCGTCACCGGCAAACAGGGCCATGTCGCCTATCCGGACCGCGCCGACAATCCGATACGCGGGCTGGTCAAGTTGATTGAGGCGATCCAATCGGAGCCGCTCGACAACGGCACCGAGCAGTTCTCGCCGTCGCACCTCGAATTCGTTTCCGTCGACGTCGGCAACAAGACGGTCAATCTCATTCCGGGCGACGCGCGGGCGCGGTTCAATATCCGCTTCAACGACAGGCACACGCTCGACTCACTGAAAGCGCTGATCGAGCAGCGCGCAGAGAGAGCCGCCGCCGGCCGGATCAGGTTCGCCTTCAAATGGGAGCCGTCGAATGCGCTGGTCTTCGTCACCAAACCAGGCCCGTTCACCGAACTGGTGACGCAAGCGATCGCGAAAGTCACCGGCCGCACGCCGACGCTGTCGACCAGCGGCGGCACCTCCGACGCGCGCTTCATCTCGCAATATTGCCCGGTGGTGGAATTCGGCCTGGTCGGGCAGACCATGCATCAGGTGGATGAGCGCGTGCCGATTGCCGACCTGCGCGCGCTCACCGCGATCTATCGCACCATCATCGACCGGTATTTCGCCTGAAACGGGCCGCCTCGCCGCCTTACGGCAGTTCGGCCACCAGTTTCATGAAGTCTTCCATCGGCCAGGCGCGCGCGGTCTTGGTGTGCAGGTTGCCCTGCATGCCGAGCGCCATGGCGAATTTGAGCATATTGTCGCCGTTCGCCGTTTCGACGAGGAAGACCAGATCGGAGTCGCCGGTGGTCATATACACCTGCTTGATTTCAGCACCCATCTTCTTGGCAAGCTCGCGCGAAGCTTGCGCGCGCTTGGGCGCATCCTTGAGTCCACGCACGCCCTGATCGGTAAATTTCGCAGACAACATAAACAGCATGACATCCTCCCGAAGTAATGCCGCATCGGGCGCGATCTTCCGGCAACGCGGACGGGCCGGCAAGGCAAGGTATTGTGACAATTGCCGGAGCCAATGCTGACGCCGGGCCGCAGGGTCGGATCGACCTGCCGCCGAGCGTGCTCAGTAGTCCACCTGCATCAGGTAAAGCCCGTCGGGCGGCGCCACCTGGCCGCAGGCGGTGCGGTCGCGCGCGGCAAGCGCGGCGGCAAGATCGCCGGCGCTCCATTTGCCCTCGCCGACCGCCACCAGCGAACCGACCATGGAGCGCACCTGCGAATGGAGAAACGAGCGCGCCGAGGCGATAACGGCGATCTCGTCACCGTCGCGCGTCACGTCGAGCTGTTGAAGCGTCTTCACCGGCGAGGCGGCCTGGCACTCGGTGGAGCGGAAGGTGGTGAAGTCGTGCTTGCCGACGAGAGCTTGCGCGGCTGTGTGCATCGCCGCGGCATCGAGCGGG
The DNA here is from genome assembly GCA_035499835.1 of Pseudolabrys sp. Lineage (GTDB taxonomy): Bacteria > Pseudomonadota > Alphaproteobacteria > Rhizobiales > Xanthobacteraceae > Pseudolabrys. The sequence continues at coordinate 654 of DATJYA010000379.1, read as the reverse complement.
CGTGGCACCCGCCAGGCATGGCCCAGATCGATGGTGAGGTCGGCGCGGCGGTTGACGATGCGGTAAAGGTAATGCCGCTTCACCGCCGAGGTACGGGCGTTGAAATCGCCGGCCACGCGCTCGGCGGAAAGAACCGCGACCGGATGCGGCCGCAAATGCGCGTTGAGCGCGTCACGCACGGTGTCGCTCGCCCAGTCCCTGGCCAGATCGACATGCGCCACCTGCCCGCGCGCATGCACGCCGGCATCGGTGCGGCCGGCGCCCTGCACCAGCGTCGCCTCGCCGGACACGGCTGCGACCGCGGCGGTGAGCACGCCCTGCACGGTCAGGCCCGCCGCCTGGATCTGCCAGCCGGCGAAGGGGGCGCCGTCGTATTCGATGGTGAGCTTGTAGCGGGGCACCTTTTGATTCACCTCAAAACGGGCACACTGGGCTGTTCTAACATCGGTTCCACAGGCAAAAGGTCACCTCATGAAGCAGCAGTTCAAGGGCCAAATCGTCGATCTGCTCAACGCCCACCGCATCATGACGATCGCCACCAACCGGCCGGACGGCTGGCCGCAGGCGACCGTGGTCGGCTATGCCAATGACGGCCTGGTCATCTATTGCGTGGTCGCCCGCGACGGCCAGAAATACGCCAATATCATGCGCGAT
>DATJYA010000378.1:0-2320 GCA_035499835.1 Pseudolabrys sp. | reverse complement strand
CAGCAGGCCGGTCTGCGCGATGGTCTGCGACTCCTCGACCCACCAGGCATAGATCGGCAGGCCGTAATCGGGCGGCTTGATGTCGAACATCCAGCCGGCAACGCGCATGGCGCCGAAGTGGCTGGCGAGCCAGAGCGGGATGCTCAGGCCGAGCACGAGCTGGCTGATCTCGGCAACGGAGAAATGAAAATGCCGCCGCTGGTAGAGCGCCCAGAGGCCGAGCGAAAAATGGATCATCGCCGCGGCATAGAGCACGGCGTTGACGGCAGGGTAGCGCCAGAACGCGGTGTGATACGGCACAAAGACCTGCATCGCCGCGTAAGAGATGTTGCCGAGCGCGTGATTGAAATAATGCGACAGGATATAGGCAAACATCACCAGGCCGGTCGCCAGCCGCACCTGCCGCGCGCTGATGCCGCGCAGCCATGCCGGGATGCCGGATTTCCCATCGGCCTTCCGCCCGCGCGTGTCGACGCTTGATGTTGCCACAGCCGTCATGCGCCGCAGTCTAGCGCAATTTGCCGATGCCTGGATAATCGAGCGGCCAGCCGCGGCTCGCGTCAGATTTCCTTGAGCGCCTTCTCGATGCGCCGGTCGGGAATGACCCACATCACCGCGACCAGGGCATAGAGCGCGACCGACAGCCAGGGATAGACAAAGGCCAATCCGATCCCGGCGAGGTAAAAGATCAGCGATATCTTGCCCTTGATATCGCTGCCGAGGGCGCTGGCGAGCACAGAATGCGTCCCCTGCTTGTGGATGATCGCCGTCTGCAGCAGGAAGTAGGCAATCGCCGGCATCAGCAAGACCGCGCCGTAAACCGCCGTCGGCACCGGAGCGAGAAAATTCTCCCCAAGCCACGCCGTCGAAACCGGGATCAGCGAGAGCCAGAACAGCAGATTCGAATTAGCCCACAGGATGAGGCCATCGACCCGCACGACCGTGTGCAGCAGATGGTGATGATTGTTCCAGTAGATCGCCAGATAGACAAAGCTCAGCACGTAGCTGACGAAATTCGGAGCGATGGCGCCGAGCGACGCCCAGTCGGCGCCATGCGGCACTTTCAGCTCCAGCACCATGATCGTGATGATGATGGCGATGACGCCGTCGCTGAAGGCGGCGAGACGATCCTTTCCCATCAGTCTGCTCCGTCCGCCGAATATATCATCGATCGGCGAAATACGCCGCGCCTACGCGCGTTCAAGCCAGCGCCGGCTCGAAATGCGGGCGGTAACCTTCCCTGGTTGCCTCGACGCGCCCGGCAAATGGAAGGCCGACATGGGCGGGAAACACCATGGCGCCGCTTGACGCGCAATAGTCGAGCACCTTGCGCCGGCTGACGATCGCCTGCGCCGCGTCGGAGTTTTTCGGGAAGTTCCAGTGCGGATTGTAGACCTGCAGCAGATGATGCCAGACATCGCCGGTGAAGACCCCGCGCGCGCCCTTGCTCTCGAGCTTGAACACGACATGACCGGGCGAGTGGCCGGGGGCCTCGTCGATCTCGATGAAATCGTTGAGCCGGTAAGGACCGCCGTCGACAAGGTCGGCTTTGCCATATTCGAGGATCGGCACCACGCATTCGCGGAAGGTGCCGAGTTCGGCCGGGCCTGCTTTCGGATCGGCGTCAAGCTTGGCGAAGTAATCGACATCCGGCCTGGAAAAGACGTAACGCGCGTTGGGAAATGTCGGCACCCATTTGCCGTCGCGCTGCTGCGTATTCCAGCCGACGTGATCGTGGTGCAGATGCGTGCACATCACCAGATCGATTTCCTCGGGCCGCGCGCCGGCGGCGGCGAGGCGCTCGAGATAAGGTTCATTGAGCATGTGCCAGAACGGGCGGCCCGGCTTGTTCTTGTTGTTGCCGCAGCAGGCGTCGATCAGGATTTTCTTGCCGCCGACCTGCAACAGCCAGCTATGCACGACCAGGCGCATCTGACCGGTATCACGGACATAATGATGCGGCGCCAGCCAGTGCATGTGCCTCGCCATATCGGCGTCGGTGAGTTCCGGGAAGATTTCGCGCAGCTTGTAGCTCGGAATATTGGTCTCTTCGATGCGCGTGATGGTCGCTTCGCCCACAGTGAACACCGGCATCTCCTGCCAAGCAATGCGCGCTAGTGGCGCGGCCGCTACAGATAGTCTATGCCGAGGTCCGCAGCGTCAAGCCAAGAGGACGCCGGATCCATCATGCCGACATCCAGCGAAACAAAGCCGAAGCTCAAAGCGCCGCCGGGCACCACCGATACTCATATTCATTTCTACGATCATCGCTTCCCGACTGCGAAAACGGCGGTGGTGAAGCCTGCCGACGCGCTGGTGC
>DATJYA010000377.1:0-3308 GCA_035499835.1 Pseudolabrys sp. | reverse complement strand
CCGAGACCGCCCGCGCGATGGGCGCCGGGGCCGGCGGCACGCGCAACATCTCCGGCACCAACCATCCGCTCGTCCAGGTCGAGGCCGAGCTCGCCGATCTTCACGGCAAGGAAGCTTCGCTCCTGTTCACCTCCGGCTATGTCTCGAACCAGACCGGCATCGCCACCATCGCAAAGCTCATTCCGAACTGCCTCATCCTCTCGGATGCGCTCAACCACAATTCGATGATCGAGGGCGTGCGCCAGGCCGGCTGCGAGCGCAAGATCTTCCGTCACAGCGATGTCGCGCATCTGGAAGAGCTGCTGATCGCGGCGGGCCCCGACCGGCCGAAGCTGGTCGTGTTCGAGAGCCTCTATTCCATGGACGGCGATATCGCCCCGCTGCATGCGATCTGCGACCTCGCCGACCGCTACGGCGCCATGACCTATTGCGACGAGGTGCACGCGGTCGGCATGTACGGCCCGCGCGGCGGCGGCGTCGCCGACCGCGACAACGCCATGGCCCGTATCGACGTGCTTGAGGGGACGCTGGCCAAGGCGTTCGGCTGCCTCGGCGGCTACATCGCGACGAGCGCGGATATCGTCGACGCCGTGCGCTCCTACGCGCCGGGCTTCATCTTCACCACGGCGCTGCCGCCGGCAATCTGCGCCGCGGCGACCGCGGCGATCCGGCACCTGAAGACCTCGAACTGGGAGCGCGAGCGCCACCAGGACCGCGCGGCGCGGGTCAAGGCGGTGCTCAACGCCGCCGGGCTGCCGGTGATGCCCAGCGAAACCCATATCGTGCCGGTTTTCGTCGGCGATCCCGAGAAGTGCAAGGCGGCGAGCGACATGCTGCTTGCCGAGCACGGCATCTACATCCAGCCGATCAACTACCCGACGGTGCAGCGCGGCATGGAACGCCTGCGCATCACGCCGTCACCCTACCACGACGACGTGCTGATCGACCGTCTCGCCGAAGCGCTCTCGGACGTGTGGGACCGGCTTGCGCTGCCGACGCGCGCCCAGGCGCTCGCCGCGGAATAGATCCGGCTACTCCTCGATCCGCGTTTCCTCGATCGGCAGCTTTTCCTCGTCGACGAACACTTCCTGCCGGCGCAGGCCGTGGCGGACGAACAGCGGAAGCCCCAGGGAAACGAAGAGAATGCGCGCGAGGTGATGCGCCCCGACATAGACGGGGTCGAGGTTGAGCGCGAGCGCGAGTAGCATCATCGCATCAACCGACCCCGGGGCGAACGAGATCATCACTTTGGCGAGGTGGACCGACTGCGTTTCGGCCAGCCCCGCCGCGAAAACGCCGGCCACCGCCACCGCCACCGCGAACGAGCCCAACGCCGCGGCAAGAAATCGCGCCAGCAGCCTGACCGGCGTATTGGAAAAACGCGCCCCGGTCACGGCGCCGAGCGCGATCTGCGCCGCATTGGCGGCCCACCAGGGCATCACGGCGTGTATCATTCCACTGCCGTGCAGCACGCCCGACATCAGCATCGCGCCGAACAGCAGTCCGCCGGGGAAACGCACGCGATGGACGATCATCGCGGCGATCGACGATACGACGATGAGCACCGTAAGCTCGCCGAGCTGCGACAACACGAATGGCCCGCCTACGCTGGTGCGTCCGGAGGCCCTGACCAGACCGAGCAGCGCCATGCCGGACGGCAAGCCGACCGCGACTATGACGACCCGCATCGTCTGCACGATGGCGACCGCGCGCAGGTCGGCGCCAAGTTCGCTCGCCAGCATGATCGCTTGCGACATGGCGCCGGGCGACGCGGCGAGATATGATGAGGTTTTGTCCCAGCCATGCACAAATCGCAGATAAAAACTGCCGGCAATGGCGACCGCCGACATGGCGACGGTGAGCACCAGGATGCTCAAGGGGTAGGCGGTCACGCCGTGCAGCGCGTTCGGCGTGACCACGGCGCCGAGCGAAATGCCGATCAGCACAAAGATGGCCCGCATCAACACGGTCGGAATCTGCATCGGGCGGCCGAGCAACGAGGCGCCGGCAACCGCGAGGATCGAACCGGATAGCCACCCGGCCGGCACGCCGAGCAGGCCGAGCGTGAGGCCGCCGGCCGCGGCAATGGCGAGGGTTTCGGCGATGTGGCCGAACAGTGCGGCGGGCGTGGAGGATTTCGCGGCGGACAAGAACGGCACTTTCGCGAGGAGCATCCGGCGCGAGCCTCAGCGCCGCTCTTCAGCCCCGATCAATGCCGCCTGATGGGCCTTCCGTCAAATGCGCCCGCGGAGCGGAATCAGGCGACCATGCCCGAAGCGATTTCCGTGGCGCGGCCGTTGCCGGAATTGCTGAGCACGATGCGCACCAGGTCGGCGGCGTTGCGGGCGCCGAGCTTTTCCATGATGCGGGCGCGATGCACCTCGATGGTGCGCGGGCTGATGCCGAGCTCGCGGCCGGCCTCCTTGTTGGAAGCGCCGGCGGCGATCTGCGCCAGCACCTCGCGCTCGCGCGGCGTCAGCAGCGCCTGGCCGGCGAACTCGTAAAGCACCGTGCCGCGCTCGCCGCCGCCCCTGGCGAAGGCGGCGATGGCGTTGCCGACACGCGCGACGATCACCTGCGCCTCGAACGGCTTGACCATGTAGTCGAAGGCGCCGGCCTTGACCGCTTCGACCGCGTGGGCGATGTCGCCGTCGCCGGAGATCATGAAGATCGGCGCCGGGAAATGCTGCGCGTCGATGTCCTTGAGCGCCTCAAGCCCGGTCCTGTCCGGAAGATTCAGATCGAGCAGCACGGCGGCGGGGGCGTGCCGGCGCGCCGCGCCGATAAAGCTCTCGCCATCGGCAAAGACCGTGACGCGGTAGCCGGCGAGCGTGAACACAACCGTGAGCGCTTCGCGCATGGCTTCGTCGTCGTCGACAATGAAAAGCTCATTCTCGGGCACGACCTGTCGAGCCATCATCACGGGTTCCCGGTTCGGCCGAACCATCCGTAGTTTGCACTACAAAATACTCGAATCGAGTTAAAAAATATAGGTATTTCAATATGTTGACGGTATTATGGGGTGGCAGATCGCTACCCGGGTGCGGCGCCCGGAACAATGTTTTCGCGCGGCCACGCACGGCTGGACCGGGAACTGCGGACGCAGGGCGCAATGCTGGCATTTCGCGCGCAATAGCCGCGATCTCGCCGCCATTCTGTTTCCGCCGGAAAACGGCTAAAATTCCTTCGCGTCCGGCGCCCGTGCGAGCCCGGGCACCGAAATCGGAGCCTCAATGCTGCAAGGCTGGATCGTCATTGCGGTCGCGCTCGGCTACATCGGCCTGCTGTTTCTGGTGGCGAGCTACGGC
>DATJYA010000376.1:0-2869 GCA_035499835.1 Pseudolabrys sp. | reverse complement strand
CCTGACCCTGCTGTCGATCGCAGCCTATGTCCGCGAATGGGTACGCTACATGAATACGGCGGCGGCCAAGCGGTGAGTAAGCGCCCGCACAGCGTTTCACGCCGCGCCAGGGCCGACGGCATCGATATCCGGCGGCACGTGCCCTTCTGGTCCGCTGCGCTTGCGGTCCTCGTGCTGTTGCTGTGGCTGCTGAGCGATATCCTGCTGCCCTTCGTCGCCGGTCTCGTCATCGCCTATCTGCTCAATCCGCTGGTCGACCGGTTGGAGCGGCTCGGCGTGCATCGGCTTATCGCCGCGCTGTCGATCATTGTCCTTGCGGTTCTGGCCTTCGTCGTCGCCATCCTGCTGGTGGCGCCGATCCTCGGCAGCCAACTGTCATCCTTCATTGAGCACATCCCGGGCTACGTCGGCAAACTGCAGACGCTGATCATCGAACAGAGCCGGCCGTGGGTGCAGAAACTGGTGGGCGCCGGCTTTGACCCGGAAAAGGGGATGGGCGATCTGGTCACCCAGGGCGTCGGCTGGCTGACCGCGTTCCTCAAATCGCTGTGGTCGGGCGGGCGCGCGCTGCTCTCGCTGTTCTCGCTGATCGTAGTGACGCCGGTCGTCGCCTTCTACCTGCTCTATGACTGGCACAAGATGCTGCGCAGCGTCGACAACGCCGTGCCGGTGCAGCGACGGGCGACGGTGCGGCGCCTGGCGCGCGAATGTGACGCCGCGATTTCCGGCTTTGTGCGCGGGCAGACCGCAGTCTGCCTCATCCTCGGTACCTTCTATGCCGCGGCGCTGACGCTCGCCGGCCTCAATTTCGGACTGTTGATCGGGCTGATCGCCGGCCTGATCACCTTTGTTCCCTATGTCGGCTCGCTCACCGGACTGATCCTCGGCCTTGGCGTTGCCGTAGCGCAGTTCTGGCCGCACTGGGGCTGGATCCTCATGGTGGCCGCTATCTTCATTGGTGGCCAATTCTTCGAGGGCAATATCCTTTCACCGAAACTGGTGGGCGAACGCGTCGGCCTGCATCCGGTCTGGGTGATCTTCGCGCTGCTCGCCTTCGGCTATCTGTTCGGCTTTGTCGGCCTGCTGGTGGCGGTGCCGCTCGCCGCCACCATCGGCGTGCTCGCCCGCTTCGCGCTGGAGTGCTACCGCGAAAGTTCGCTCTATATTGGCGCCTCACCGGAATGAGCGCATGACGGCGTCCGTCGCCCCACGTCAGCTCCTGCTCGCGCTCGATCACGCGGAAAGCTTCGCGCGCGAGGATTTTCTCGCTGGGCCCTCCAATGCCGCGGCACTCGCTTTGGTCGAGCGCTGGCCCGATTGGCCGCACCGGGTCATGGCGCTGATCGGCCCGGAAGGCTCGGGCAAGAGCCATCTCGCCTCGATCTGGGCGGCGCAAGCCGGCGCCCGCTCGATTGCGGCGCGTTCGCTGTCGCATCTCGATCTTCCGGCCGCCTTCGCCACGGGCGCGCTGGTGGTCGAAGATTTGGAAGCCGACGGGCTCGACGAGCGCGCGCTGTTTCATCTGCTCAATCTTGCGCGCGAGGAGGGTGCCTATGTGCTGATCACCGCGCGCACGGCGCCGGGCATGCTCGATCTGGAGATCCTCGATCTTGCCTCGCGACTGCGCGCGGTGCCGATGGTGTTCCTGGCGCCGCCCGACGATGCGCTGCTGCGCGCCTTGATCGTCAAACTCGGCGCCGATCGGCAACTGCTGCTGGATGAGGCGTTGGTGACCTATCTCGCCAATCACATCGAGCGCTCCTTTGCCGCCGCCCGCGCGGCGGTGGTGCGGCTCGACGAGGAGGCCTTGCGCCAGCACCGCCCGGTCGCCAAGGCGCTGGCCGCCGAGCTGTTCCGCCCTTCGTCGGCTTGACGTAAGCCCCTTGCCGGGCGCCGAATGTCACACGGACGCCATGTTAGGGCCTTGGCCAGATTTTTTTGCTAGGACATAGCCTTGGCTCCGCCAAGCGGACTGGATATGGCAGATCGCGCGCAAGCTATTGCTGAGTTTGAGGAAATCGCGGAATCCGCGGGCCGGGAGGCGGCCGCGGAGCCGTCCTTGAGGGCGTTGCCGCAACGGTTCATCAACCGTGAATTGTCCTGGCTGCACTTCAACCGCCGCGTTCTGGAAGAGGCCGCCAACGAAAGCCACCCCGTGCTCGAACGGGTTCGGTTTCTCTCCATTTCGGCCAACAACCTTGATGAATTCTTCATGGTGCGGGTTGCGGGCCTGAAAGGTCAGGTCCGCCAGGGCGTCACCACGCAAAGCCCGGATGGGCTGACGCCGAGCGAGCAGCTTTCGCGCATCGTCGAGGCGGTGGCGCAGCTTGCCGGCGACCAGCAGCGGCAGTGGCTGGCGCTGCGCCCGGCACTTGAGACCGCCGGCGTGGTGCTGCTCGAGGCGGGTGACCTCAAGAAAGCCGAGCGCGTCTGGTTGGAAGAGCGCTTCCTCACTCACGTGTTCCCGCTGCTGACGCCGCTCGCCATCGACCCGGCGCACCCGTTCCCGTTCATCCCCAATCTCGCATTCTCCATGGCGATGCAGCTCACGCGCGCCAAGGACGGCAAGGCGATGAACGCGCTCATCCGCATGCCTCAGAAAATCGAGCGCTTTATCCGTCTGCCGAGCGGTTCGGACCAGACGATCCGCCTGATCGCGCTCGAAGAGGCAACCTCGCTGTTCATCGGCCGCCTGTTCCCCGGCTACACGGTGAAGGGGCAGGGCTCGTTCCGCCTGTTGCGCGACTCGGAAGTGGAAATCGAGGAAGAAGCCGAAGATCTGGTGCGCACCTTCGAGACCGCGCTCAAGCAGCGGCGGCGCGGGTCGGCAATTCGCCTCGAACTCAACGCAACGATGCCGGCGGAGTTA
>DATJYA010000375.1:0-5148 GCA_035499835.1 Pseudolabrys sp. | reverse complement strand
CGTGCTCGTTATCGAGCTTCACGCGGAAATTGCCGTCGGGCAGAACCTCGGTCACCGTCCCGTCGAATTCCAGCAATTCTTCCTTCGCCATCCAGTCGTCTCCGGCTATTTCACTGATGCCTGCGAGCCGGCATTGCGGCGCGGCTCGCCTGGGCGCTGCATGAATCTAACATTTCCCAAGCCGCTTGGCTCCTCCCTTGCGCGCTCCGGATGCGCGCCGTTTGGACGAGGAGCATGCTGGCCGTTGCCGGGCTTATGCCGTTGCTGCTGGTGTTTGCCGCGGCGGTTGGGGCGTCCCGTGTGTCGCCCGGCCGCATGTTGCGGTGCGGGGCGATGCGCCGGACGCTGTCCGCTGCGACGGTCGGTCGAGGGGATCGACATGCGGATCAGCCGCTCGATATCGCGCAGGAACGGCGCCTCGTCGTAGTCGCAGAACGAGATCGCAACGCCCGCCGCGCCGGCGCGCGCGGTGCGGCCGATACGGTGGACGTAGGATTCCGGGATGTTCGGCAGATCGTAATTGACCACGTGGCTGACGCCGTCGACGTCGATGCCGCGGGCGGCGATATCGGTGGCGATCAGGGTGCGCACGCGGCCGCTGCGGAAGGCGGCAAGCACTCGCTCGCGCTGGCCTTGCGACTTGTTGCCATGGATGGCGTCGGCGGCAAGCCCGGCCTTTTGCAGCGCGCGTACGACCTTGTCGGCGCCGTGCTTGGTGCGGGTGAACACCAAAACGCGGTCGACCGGCTCGGCTCGCAGCAACTCGGCAAGCAGCGCCGGCTTCGATGCCTTCTCGGTGAGGATGACGCGCTGGTCGACGCGCTCGGCCGTGGTCGCCTGCGGCGTTACCGAAACCCGTGCCGGATCGCGCAGCATTTGCGCGGCGAGCTTGGCGATCTCCTGCGGCATGGTCGCCGAGAAGAACAGCGTCTGCCGTTCTTTCGGCAGCATGGCGACGATGCGGCGGATGTCGTGGATAAAGCCCATGTCGAGCATGCGGTCGGCTTCGTCGAGCACCAGCACTTCGATCTGGTCGAGGCGCAATGCGCGGCTGTTGACCAGATCGATGAGACGGCCCGGCGTCGCCACCAGAACTTCGACGCCTCGTGACAACGAGCGCACCTGCTTGTTGATCGGCACGCCGCCGATGGCGAGGGCGATATCGAGTGGGCGGATGTGGCGGCCATAGGCGCGGAAGCTGTCGGAAATCTGCCCGGACAATTCGCGCGTCGGCGACAGCACCAGCACGCGGCAGGCTTTCTGCGCCGGGCGCAGGCGCTTGGCGTTGAGGTGGTTGAGGATCGGCAGCGCGAAGGCCGCCGTCTTGCCGGTGCCGGTTTGCGCGATGCCGATGACGTCGCGCGCCTGCATGGCGAGAGGAATGGTCTGGGCCTGGATCGGGGTGGGAGTGACGTATTTCTCTTCCGCGAGGGCGCGGAGGATCGGCTCTGCGAGGCCGAAATCGTTAAAAGAAGTCAAAGAGTATCTTTCTGATATGGCGACACGGCCGCATCGCTGAATGCGAAACGGCGTTATCGCGGGCTTCTAAGACATCCCGCGTGGCCGGGGTTGTCGGCTGTTTGAGAAACGGAAAAGGCGGGGCGAAAGTCGTTTGATTGAATTTCGTGCACGCAGCCCGCGAACCCGAGAGCGGGTTCATCCATCCGTGCCGCTCATATGCACGTCCGCTGTGGTCATTTCAAGGCGGTTGCGGCGTCTATCCGGCCGTTTGATGAATAAAGTGCTGGCAGGCTGCGCGTCCGGCGCAATGGACAAGCCGCGTTAGATCGGGGAAGGTGCCCCGAAAAGCCCGCCAAAAGGCTGTCCGGAGCCGCCAAAATGCCGATTCCTCGGGCCTCCAAGGCTCTTTCCCGCTTTACCGTGCTTGATCTGACCCGGGTACGCTCGGGGCCGACCTGCGTGCGCCAGCTCGGCGACTGGGGCGCCAATGTCATCAAGATCGAGGCGCCGCCTCATCTTGCCGAAGGCGAGGGCCCCGGCGGCCCGCGGGATAGCTCGGACTTCCAGAATCTGCAGCGCAATAAGCGCAGCATCACACTCGACTTGAAATCGCCGCCGGGCCACGCCGCGTTCCTGCGCCTGGTCGAGAAAGCCGACGTCGTGGTGGAGAATTTCCGCCCCGATGTGAAGGACCGGCTCGGCATCGACTACGAGTCGCTGAAGAAGATCAACAAGCGCATCGTGCTCGCCAGCATTTCCGGCTTCGGCCAGGACGGCCCTTACGCCAAACGGCCCGGCTTCGACCAGATCGCGCAAGGCATGGGCGGGCTGATGTCGGTGACCGGCGCCCCGGGCCAGGGCCCGATGCGCGTCGGCATCCCGATCGCCGATCTGTCGGCCGGGCTGTTCGCCGCGCTCGGCATCCTCACCGCGCTGCTCGAGCGTGAGGTCTCCGGCGAAGGCCAATGGGTCACCACCTCGCTGCTGCAAGCGCAGATCTTCATGATGGATTTCCAGGCCGCGCGCTACCTGACCGAAGGCCAGGTGCCGAAGCAGGCCGGCAACAATCATCCGACCTCGATTCCGACCGGCGTCTTCAAGACCAGCGACGGCTATCTCAATATCGCCGTCACCGGCACCGTCATCTGGGAGCGTTTCTGCAACGCGGTCGGCCATCGCGAATGGATCGGCGACGAGAAATTCAAGTCCGGCAAAACACGGCTGCAGAATCGCGACGCGCTCAATGCCGAGATCGACAAGGCGACGGCGACGAAAACGAGCGCCGAGTGGGTCGACATCTTCAGCAAGGCCGGCGTGCCCTGCGGGCCGATCTATTCGATGGATCAGGTTTTTGCCGATCCGCAGGTGAGGCATCTCGGCATCGCGCAGCAGTCGGCCCGCTCCGATGGCAGCCGGCTCGGCCTTGTCGGGCAGCCGTTCACGCTCTCGCGCACCGGCACCAGCATCGCCGCGCGGCCGCCGAATATCGGCGAGCACACCGATGAGGTGCTCAAGGAGTTCGGTTTCGCCGACGGCGAGGTCGCGGAGCTGCACAAGGCCAAAGTGGTTTGAAGCCTATCCGTCGTCATGCCCGGCCTTGTGCCGGGCATCCACGACTTGATGCAAAGAAAGACGTGGATGGCCGGGACAAGCCCGGCCATGACGGAAAAAGATGAAGGAGAGTATGGAAATGAACGCCGTGACCAAGACCGACAAGATGCTGTCGCGCAAGGAGGGCAAGGTCGGCTATCTGACGTTCAACAATCCCGAGCGCCACAACGCCGTGTCGCTGGATATGTGGGAAGCGGCGGAAGGCTTTCTCGAGGATTTCAAGACCGACAACAATATCCGCGTCGTCGTGGTCACCGGCGCCGGCGGCAAGGCCTTCATTTCCGGCGCCGACATTTCCAAATTCGAGAAGGAGCGCTCGACGCAGGACGCCGTCGAGCGCTACAACGCCTCTGTCGACCGCGCCAACAACGCCTTCTATACCTTCCCGAAGCCGACCATCGCCATGATCCGCGGCTATTGCATCGGCGGCGGCGTTGGGCTGGCGCTGTGCTGCGACATGCGCATCTGCTCCGAAGGCTCGAAATTCGCCGTGCCGGCGGCCAAATTGGGGCTCGGCTACCGCTACGATGGGCTGAAGAAGCTCGTCGACCTGGTCGGCCCGTCCTACGCCAAGGAGATCTTTTTCACCGCCCGCCAATTCACGGCCGCCGAGGCGCAAATGATGGGCCTCGTCAACCGCGTGCTGCCGGATGGCGAGCTTGAAGCCTATGTGAAGGATTATGCCGACACGATCGCCGCCAATGCGCCGCTCACCGTCGACTCGGTGAAATTCATTGTCGGCCAGGCGGTCATGGACGAGAGCGAGCGCAATTTGAAGAAGGCCGACGACCTGGTGCAGGCCTGCTTCGCCAGCAAGGACTACACCGAAGGCCGCAAGGCCTTCATGGAGAAGCGCAAGCCGGTCTTCACCGGCAGTTGAGCCACCGCGGAGGATGGCCGCGCCGGCGCAAAGGTGCTAATCCAGCGCTGCAATTTCGTTCCGGGTAACAGCGAGGCAGTCAATGTACACCGATCTTGCACTTTTCATCGACGGGCAGTGGCTCAACGGCTCGGGCCGCAAGGGCGAGGACGTGATCAATCCGGCGAACGGCAAGACGCTCGGACATTTGCCGCACGCGAGCAAAGCCGATCTCGACGCCGCGCTCGCCGCTGCGCAGAAGGGCTTCCAGGTCTGGAAGAGCACCTCCGCCTATGACCGCTCCAAGATCATGCGCAAGGCCGCCGATCTCCTGCGCGAGCGCCACGACCATGTCGCCAAGGTGCAGACCCAGGAGCAGGGCAAGGTCTATCTGGAGTCGCGCGCCGAAGTGCTCACCTCGGCGGACATCATCGACTGGTACGCCGAGGAAGGCCGTCGCACCTATGGCCGCATCGTCCCCGGCCGGGCGAAGGGCGTGCGCCAGCTTGTCGTTCAGGAGCCGGTCGGCATTGTCGCGGCCTTCACCCCGTGGAATTTCCCGACGCTGACTCCCGTGCGCAAGATCGCCGGGGCCTTGGCCGCCGGCTGCTCGATTATCATCAAGGCCTCGGAAGAGACCCCGGGCGGCTGCATCGAGTTGGTCAAGTGCTTCGCCGATGCCGGCGTGCCGGCGGGCGTGCTCAATCTCGTCTTCGGCGTGCCGGCGGACGTGTCCGAGCACCTGATCCCGCAGAAGGCGGTAAAGAAGATTTCCTTCACCGGCTCGATCCCGGTCGGCAAGCATCTCGCCGGCCTCGCCGCCAAGGGCATGAAGCGGGCGACCATGGAGCTTGGCGGTCACTCGCCGGTCGTGGTGTTCGAGGATGCCGACCCGGAAAAAGCCGCCGATACCATCGCCGCCTTCAAGTACCGCAACGCCGGCCAGGTCTGCATTTCGCCGACCCGCTTCTACGTGCAGGAGAAGAACTACAACAAGTTCCTCGCCCGCTTCACCGAATACGCCAAGGGCATCAAGCTGGGCGATGGCCTGGAAAAAGAGACGACCATGGGGCCGTTGGCCAATCCGCGCCGGCTCGACGCCATGGACAGCTTCGTCAAGGACGCCAAGGACCGCGGCGGCAAGGTCGTCACCGGCGGCTCGCGCCAGGGCAACCAGGGCTTTTTCTTCCAGCCGACGATTATCACCGACGTGCCCG
>DATJYA010000374.1:0-4798 GCA_035499835.1 Pseudolabrys sp. | reverse complement strand
GCACCGCTCCGGCGAAACCGAGGATTCGACCATTGCCGATCTCGCCGTGGCGACGAATTGCGGGCAGATCAAGACCGGCTCGCTCGCCCGCTCCGACCGCACCGCGAAATACAATCAGCTGCTGCGCATCGAGGAGGAATTAGGGCCGCAGGCAAAATATGGCGGCCGCGAGGCGCTGAAGGCGCACGGCTAGCCGCGCTTGCAATGGCCGGCAAATCGCAGCAAATTCTCGCAGTCTTGGATGTCCACGATGGATCAGACGACCACACTCGGCCTCAATGATCGCCGCCGCGCCGCGGCGCGGCTCTCCGACTTTGTCGCGCAGTCGGTCGAAGCCGCGCGCGCGGTGGAGAGGCCGTTCTACCATCTCGAATTCGACCGCGTGTTTCCCGACGACGTCTACGCGCAGATGCTGGCGCTGATGCCGAATTCAGCCGACTACCGGCCGATGCACGGGCGCAGCAAGGTCGAGGGCACGCCGACGCGGGTGAAGATCGACCTGTTCCCCGAATACATCCGCAACCTGCCGGCGGAGAAGCGCGCGCTGTGGGATATCGTCGGCCGCGCGCTGTGCTCGGACAAGGTCAAGCAGGCGTTCATGCATCGCCTCGCACCGGGCCTCGCCAGGCGTTTCGGGTCCGGCTTTGCCAGGACCGGCATGTATCCGATCCCGATCCTCACCCGCGACATTCCCGGCTATCTGATCACGCCGCACACCGACACGAGCTGGAAGGGCATCACCGTGCAGCTTTATCTACCGCGCGACGAGGCCCACACCAATATCGGCACCATCTTCCACGAGAAGCTCGCCGACGGTTCGCTGCCCAAACGGGCGCAGATGCGCTTTGCGCCGAATACCGGCTATGCCTTCGCGGTCGGCGACGACACCTGGCACTCGGCCGACCCGGTCGGGCCGGAGGTGATGACGCGCGATTCGATCCTGCTCACCTATTTCGTCGACAGCGGGCTGCTGCGCACCTTGCGCAACCGCGGCAAGCGGCTCGGCAATTTCGTCAGCAACGAGATCCGCCATTGGGTCTGACGCGGCATTCGGGTCGCTGATATGTTGTCATGGCCGGGCTTGTCCCGGCCATCTCGCTTAGGGACCCAACATTTGTGCCTTCCTAAACGAGATGCGCGGGTCAAGCCCGCGCATGACAGCCGAGAGGCAGAGCCCGGTCATTAAAGCCGCCTTAACGCGGATTGCGCATTTTGGCGACATGGTCAGTCACCGCCGCCGCCACGCCTTCCTCACCGCACTCGTTCTCTATCTCTTCGCCGCGCTGTTCATCGGCTACTTTGCCGTCAACGCCTTTACCGGCAACCACGGCTTGCGGGCGCAGTCCGACCTCGACCAGCAGCTCGCCGCCATGGAGGATGAGCTCACGCAGCTCAAAGCCGAGCGTGCCGGCTGGGAGCGGCGGGTCATGCTCCTGCGCAGCGACCGCATCGACCCGGACATGCTCGACGAACGGGCGCGGGCGCTGATCGGCTATGCCGATCCGCGCGACCTCACGCTGCTGCTGGCGTCACACTAGACCGCCACGGCCCGCCGCCGCGTTATCCCGCACCGCCACATTCCTGAAACGCTATTCGAATTTGTGATGACGGCGGCCTGCGCGGCGGTCTCGCGCTTTCGCCGCAAGGTGAATTAAGCTATGGGGGTCCGAGGCCCGATCCCGCGGGCCCGCCGACAAGGACACCCATGGCCGTTGCCGAAAAAAGCCCAAGCGCCAGGCAGAATGGGCCGACGCCCGCCACGCTGGTCGCCGACTTCAGCAAGGAGCAGGAACTCTCGGCCTACCGCAGCATGCTCACCATCCGCCGCTTCGAGGAAAAGGCCGGGCAGATGTACGGCATGGGGCTGATCGGCGGCTTCTGCCACCTTTATATCGGCCAGGAAGCGGTGGTCGTCGGCATGCAGATGGCGCTGAAAGCCGGCGACCAGGTGATCACCGGCTATCGCGACCACGGCCACATGATCGCCTGCGGCATGGAGCCCAAGGGGGTGATGGCGGAACTGACCGGGCGCAGCCACGGCTATTCCAGGGGCAAGGGCGGCTCGATGCACATGTTCAGCGTCGAGAAGGGCTTCTACGGCGGCCACGGCATCGTCGGCGCGCAGGTATCGCTGGGAACGGGCCTCGCCTTCGCCAACCACTATCGCGGCAACGACAATATCAGCCTCACTTATTTCGGCGACGGCGCCGCCAACCAGGGCCAGGTCTATGAAAGCTTCAACATGGCCGAGCTGTGGAAGCTGCCGGTCATCTACGTGATCGAGAACAACCGCTACGCCATGGGCACGGCGGTCACCCGCGC
The DNA here is from genome assembly GCA_035499835.1 of Pseudolabrys sp. GTDB lineage: Bacteria > Pseudomonadota > Alphaproteobacteria > Rhizobiales > Xanthobacteraceae > Pseudolabrys. The sequence continues at coordinate 2,476 of DATJYA010000374.1, read as the reverse complement.
TTCGGCGGAGACCAATCTCTCGCGCCGCGGCCTGTCCTTCAACATTCCCGGTGAACAGGTCGACGGCATGGATGTACGCGCGGTCAAAGCCGCCGGCGAAAAGGCGGCAAACTGGTGCCGCGCCGGCAAGGGTCCCTATATTCTGGAAATGCTCACCTACCGCTATCGCGGCCATTCCATGTCGGATCCGGCGAAATACCGCACCCGCGAGGAAGTCGACGAGGTGCGCACGCACCACGATCCGATCGACATGGCGCGCGCCCGCATCCTGGAAAAGAAGATCGCCACCGAAGATGCGCTGAAGAAAATCGACGGCGAGGTGCGCGAGCTGATCAACCAGGCGTCCGAATTTGCCACGCACGATCCCGAGCCCGATCCGTCCGAGCTCTGGACCAATGTTTACCGCTAGGTCGCAGCAAGAAAGTTCGTCCGGGTAGGAAATTGTAAGCCGATGCCGACCGAAGTGCTCATGCCCGCGCTGTCGCCCACGATGGAGAAGGGCAACCTCGCCAAGTGGCTGAAGAAGGAGGGTGACAGCGTCAAGTCCGGCGACGTCATCGCCGAGATCGAGACCGACAAGGCGACCATGGAGGTCGAGGCGGCCGACGAAGGCACGCTGGGGAAAATTCTGGTGCCCGAAGGCACCGCCGACGTCGCGGTGAACACGCCGATCGCGGTGATCCTCGCCGACGGCGAGGACAAGTCGGCGATCAAGGCCAGCGCGGGCGCGGCACCGGCAGCAAAGACGGCCGCCGCGCCGGTGAGCGAAGAGGTCGCGGAATCGGAGCCGCGCGTCGAGGAAACACGGATCATCAAACAGCCGAAGGCGCCGACCGCACCGGCGGCGCCCGAAACCAAGGTCGCCGCCGATCCCGACATTCCCGCCGGCACGGAAATGGTGACCATGACCATGCGCGAAGCGCTGCGCGACGCCATGGCGGAAGAAATGCGCCGCGACAAGGACGTGTTCGTGCTGGGCGAGGAGGTCGCCGAATACCAGGGCGCCTACAAGGTCACGCAAGGGCTGCTGCAGGAGTTCGGCGCCAAGCGCGTCATCGACACGCCGATCACCGAGCATGGCTTTGCCGGCCTCGGCGTCGGCGCCGCGCTCGCGGGCCTCAAGCCGGTCGTCGAATTCATGACCTGGAATTTCGCCATGCAGGCGATCGACCAGCTCATCAATTCGGCGGCGAAGACGCTCTATATGTCCGGCGGGCAGATGGGCTGCCAGATCGTGTTCCGCGGGCCGAACGGCGCCGCCGCGCGCGTCGCCGCCCAGCACAGCCAGGATTACTCGTCGTGGTACTCGCACATTCCGGGGCTCAAGGTGATCGCGCCGTCGAACGCGGCCGACGCCAAGGGCCTGCTCAAGGCCGCGATCCGCGATCTCAATCCGGTGATCTTCCTCGAAAACGAAATCCTCTACGGCCACTCCGCGCCGGTGCCCAAGCTCGATGATTTCGTCTTGCCGATCGGCAAGGCGCGCATTGCGCGAGCCGGCAACGACGTCACCATCGTCGCCTGGTCGATGGGCATGAAATACGCGATGGAAGCGGCGGACGAACTCGCCAAGGAGGGCATCGACGCCGAGGTCATCGACCTGCGCACGATCAGGCCGATGGACATCGATACGATCGCGAGCTCGGTGCAGAAGACCGGCCGCTGCGTCACCGTGGAAGAGGGCTGGGCGCAGTCCGGCGTCGGCGCCGAAATCGCGGCGCGGCTGATGCAGCAGGCCTTCGACTGGCTCGATGCGCCGGTTGCGCGCGTCACCGGCAAGGATGTGCCGATGCCGTATGCCGCCAATCTCGAGAAGCTGGCGCTGCCCTCGGTTGCCGAAGTGATCGCCGCGGCGAAAGCCGTGAGCTACCGGTGAGGCGCGCCATGCAGATGCCTTCGTGTCCCGGACGCGGTGCAGCGCAAAGCGGTGCACCGCTGATCCGGGACCTTTACGAATCCGGAACGATCCCGGGTCTGCAGCGCACCACTACGTGCTGCGCTGCGCCCGGGACAAGCGCACACTTCGACAAGATCTAGTCATGCCCACCAACATCCTCATGCCCGCGCTGTCTCCAACAATGGAGAAGGGGAACCTTGCCAAGTGGCTCAAGAAAGAGGGCGACAAGGTCAAGTCCGGCGACGTCATCGCCGAGATCGAGACCGACAAGGCCACCATGGAATACGAGGCGGTGGACGAGGGCACGCTGGCCAGGATCGTGGTGCCCGAAGGCACCCAGGACGTGCCGGTTAACGCGCTGATCGCGGTGCTTGCCGGCGAGGGTGAGGACGTGAAGGCGGCGGCGAGTGCGGCGAAGCCCGCGGTTGCGCCGGCGAAAGCGACGGAGAATAAATCCGAGTCAGTATCCCCCTCACCCCAACCCTCTCCCCAGCGGGGAGAGGGAGCGCGCCCTACCGCGCGGCAAGCACAGAGCCCTTCACCTCACCCCAGTGGGGAGAGGTCGCCGCCGAAGGCGGC
>DATJYA010000373.1:0-6406 GCA_035499835.1 Pseudolabrys sp. | reverse complement strand
ATTCCGGGGCGACGATGGAGCTCGGGCGACCCGGCGATGACGATGTCGGCTTCGATGGTGGCGGCGCCGATCGAGCGCGGCGAGGTACGGGGTCATCGACAACCGATCGGAAAATCTGCAGCACTGACAGAGGCGGCGCTTGCTCTCGCTCGCGCAGCGCAGCGGCGGCCGCGGCACTGAACGATCAGCGGAATTTGGCAGCGTTAACGTAACTCGCTGCCCTCACGCGCGCGCGAGACCTGCTCGGGCCGCCTGGTCGGTGCGGCGGCTGGTGGCGGCACGATGGTGAGGTCGGCGGCGGCGCCGGCGGCATTTCTTTTTAGCGGATTGTTGGTCGTGGATTCCGGGGCGACGATGGAGCTCGGGCGACCCGGCGATGACGATGTCGGCTTCGATGGTGGCGGCGCCGATCGAGCGCGGCGAGGTACGGGGTCATCGACAACCGATCGGAAAATCTGCAGCACTGACAGAGGCTCAGCGTTAACGTAACTCGCTGCCCTCACGCGCGCGCGAATAACAGGGAAACAAGGCGACTGTGACCAACCGCCCTGGCTTGAGCTCTCCTACGAAGAGTCCGTTTCCAACGAACGTCTACGCGTCAGCAATTGGATTGTGCAAAGACTCTATCATTATGCAATCAAGAAAACCGTCGAATTCTGACTTCTGACGGTTTTTCAACATATAGCTGATCCAACCCGCGTTTGCACCGTCGCGGACAAGAATTCTGCCGTGGCCCCACTCGACTTTCGCCCAACATTCGCGGATCAGCTTTTCAAGGGCGATAGCATGGACGTGCGATGGCAACTCAATTGCACAATGAATATGCCATCGACCGGATGTGCCACGCTCCCAAGGACGCAACGCGCGTGCGCGGACCTCTCCCTTTTCAAGTACGGGTAATACACGAAGACATTTGCCGTGCCGACGAAATGCAGATCCGTACACGGCTCTGTTGAGGAGGTTCATGAAGTGCCGAAAAGCTTGCCTGCATCGATAGTCGTCGATCTTTGCCCAACCACCGCTGTCGGGTCGGTGGCCTTGCTTGAGGGTTAGGGTGACGTCGCAAAATTGAGCCCAGCTGCTTGTATCGAAGAAGTGTGACTTGGCGGATTCAATAGGATCGGATCTAACCTCCATCGGATATGATTTTCGTGTATCCCAGAGATGGTACCACGTCAGCCTTTGAATGCTGGCCTAATGGTGTCGTTCGCTGCGGTGCGCGGCCGTTGAGGCGCTCCACTAAGGCACCAAAAGAAACGCCCGTTCATCACGGGGCTTTGACCTGTCAGTTTACATTAGCTCGCGAGTCGAGCGAAAGGCCAAGACTAAACGCTTTCTGCCGCGTCGCTCCCTCGGTCCGCTTTAGGGTTCGGGCAATTCTTGCCACTTTTGTTTTCTTTTTTGCTTGGGTCTTCAGTGTGCGGACGTCCGCTGTAGTCCAGGCGCGGCGGCGCCTTATCGATTTCTTGACCATCTGATAACCTTCCGATGCGTCGATGCAAATTAGCGCTGAACCTTCAGGTTTTCTGCCGACGTCTTTCCCTTGTTCGTAGTCTCCTCGTATTCGACGACTTGTCCCTCATTAAGGCCGCTCAGGCCGGCTCTCTCAACGGCCGAAATGTGGACAAACACATCTTTGCCGCCGTTCTGCGGCTGAATAAATCCGTAGCCTTTTTGGGAATTGAACCACTTGACAGTACCGCGCGACATTCTCGCTCTCTACTGTTGACGTTTCACGATAACCTTCGAGACGCACGATAACAACGCCGGCGACCGAGCTTCTCCCAGGACTTTTCCGGTTGCCGGATTCACAAGGAACGTCCCTGGCACGCGCCGGGCGCGCGCGACCTACGGGGTCATCGACAACGATCGTCAAAATTCCGCAGCAGGCCAACACTATCGGACTAATGACTACGCGTTCGGCCTAAAGAAGCCACGGCGTAGGCAGATAAGGCAGCGACCGGCTTCGTCACGCGCAAGGGGGATAGTGCCTGCATGCCCGGCGAGATGCCTCAGATGGTCACCGAACGTCCAAATGCCGGCGCCATCAGGCACCAGGATCGGTGCGGTGTCATCCGCAATCCGAGGGGTGGAGGTTTTCTTTCCATTGTTGCTCACGACATCACTCCGATCAACGTCGCTACCGAGGCTTGAAAATGTCCGCACGGAGTCAGCCCGCGTTCTCTCGACGGGCGCTTGCTCGCTCGGCTGGCTTTGCGGCGGCTTGCTTGCCCGTCTTGCCCGCAATGGGAAGCAGCATCTCGCCCTGGCCCTCAATCCGTTTGCGGTCCTTCTTCCGCGGAGTGGATGCGGCTTTTTCCTGGGCAATGCTGCGGCGGAGCACCTCCATGAGGTTCACGGCATTCTGCGGCCGCGGCGTTGCCCGCTCGCGCGGGACAGTTACGCCGGCCTGTTTCTTCTTGAGCATAGCGACGACGGCTTCCTCGTAGCGATCCACAAACTGCGAGGGGTCGAAGTCCGTCGCCTTGCTCTGGAGGATATGCTGGGCCAGCTTGAGCATATCCGGCTCGACCTTCACGTTAGGAATGTCGTCGAAATATTCCTTCGCGTCCCTGATCTCGTAGGGATAGCGGAGTGTGGTGGCCGTCAGCCCCTTTTCCCAAGGCTCGAGCATGATGACCCGCTCGCGTTTCGCCAGCACGACACGACCGAGCGCAACCATGCCCTTGCCGCGCATGGCCTCCCGGATCACCGCAAATGCGTCCTGCCCGACTTGGCCGTCCGGAGTGATGTAGTAGGGGGTGTCGAGATAGCGCTGATCGATTTGCTCGCGCGGGACGAACGAGTCGATTTCGATGGTGTGCTTGCTCTCGACTGCAAGGGCATCGAGCTCGTCGTCATCCACCAGGATGTAGGCGTTTCTAGCGTATTCGTAGCCGCGGCCCTTATTCTCGCCCTCGACCAGCTCGTGTGTAACGTCGTCAATCAGTTGCTGGCGTAGTCTGTTGCCTGTTTTCTTGTTGATCTGGCGGAATGAGACCCGCTCGGTCGATGATGTCCCGGTGTAGAGGGCGATCGGACACGAGACGAGCGAGAGCTTGAGGTGGCCTTTCCAAAATGGACGCGCGGGCGCCATGGGGATATCTCCGCTTGGTTGCAGGCGCCGTCTGGCTACCTGCCGCGTCTACGGACCACCTTGCTCGGAGAAGCGCAGGTTGGCGCGGGCCGTTCCGTCGATGCCCGACTCTGTACGCTGACAGAAATGTAGGGATGGCCTGTCTTTCAAGCCAATCCGATCGCCGCGGACGGTTAACAGACTATTCCGCAGAAATCGCGTCACATTAACTAGGATCTTGTGCATCGGGAGCGGCAGGGGCGTCTGCCGCGGGGTACGAATTTGGTTTCGCCCGGCTACATCGCGGCGAAATCGTCGGGAAAAGCGGCCCGAGCCACACGCTGATGATCGAATTGTTTTGAACGACGTCGCCAGGATCGCCGGCAGCCCCGACCGGTTGAGCTAGGGCGACGAGTTCGGTGCGCTCGTCTCCCGATCGACGCGAAGCCGCGAACACGCGGCGCTTGGTGGAGGCGGAGAGTTGGCGCCTCTCGCCGCTGAGCCTACAATGCGCCCGAGAATTTACCTGCGGATTTTCACGCGTTATAGTTCGGCAGGCAAATAGCAGGTAAAAGAGCGAGAAAACTTAGGTTTCGCGGGCGTAGTTCAATGGTAGAACGGCAGCTTCCCAAGCTGCATACGAGGGTTCGATTCCCTTCGCCCGCTCCAAGCCTCGCGCCCGGCAAAATCCCGCGACCCTTGCGAACCGCGTTCCTGACGACCTCGTCACTGATTGTCAGACTCGCGGCGCGACTTCACCACGCCGGCGAAGGGTCGCACGGGGACCGCGCCGCTGAGCGCGCTTGCGAAAAATTAACCGCTCCTGGCTTACCAGCGTCGCACTGCGGGTGGGGCCGGGGAGTTCATGAGGCTTGTCATCGTCGCGTTGGCGTCTTTGCCTTTGGTCTGCGCCGGCAAGGCCGCTTCGTTGCCGCGCATCATCGCCAGCGCCGAGAACCCCGTTCCACCCTGCGTGACGCCCGCCTCGCTGATGGATTTCGTCGCGACGCGCAACGCGAGCCAGCAGCCGCCGCGGGCAATCGAGGCGCGCTTTGCCCATGTCGCCGATCTCTATCGGCAGTTCGGCCGATGCGTGGCGCGGCCGCCGGAAACCTGCATCGCCGTGCGCTGGGATTACGCCTTCTTCCAGATGCTGATCGAGACTAACTATCTCACCTTCCTGCGGCCGAACGGCGTGCCCGCCGCCGTCACCGCGGGCGACAACAATTTTGCCGGTGTCGGCGCGACCGTGTCGGGAAAACCGGGCGAGCGCTTCAAGGATGTGCCGACGGGCGTGCTCGCGCATCTGCAGCACTTGCTGATGTATTCGACCACGCGCATTCCCGATCCGGTCGCCAGGCGCACGCGCCAGGTGCAGGACGACGTGCAGGAGGCGATGCGCAAGCTGAACCGGCCGGTGAGCTTTGCCGATCTGGCGCGCGAATGGACCGGCACCGACAGGAATCGCTACGGTGCCGAGTTGCAGAAACTGGCGGACAAATTTGCGGCGAGTTATTGCCATGAGCCGTCGAGCTTGCGCACGTCATTGAACCTGCCGCGGTCATGAAATTTTTTTCTCGCGGTCGATCGCCGGCTTTGTTCCGGGGCGGCTAAATCGCCGGATAGTTAATATTCTCTCGCATGCGAATGAACTTGAGGAGAAAAGTTGCGGAAAAGCAATCGGCGGCGAAACAAAACCTTGCACGCCGCTTGTGCGCCCGTGATGACCCCGAGGCCCATTTGTGTTTACATGAGTCGACGACCGCAAACGCGATGAGCGCCGAGGCCGACTGGTGCCGATGATCGATCCACTTTTTTCGCTGTCCGGCTTTGCCGTGGGCCTGCTGGTCGGCATGACCGGCATCGGCGGCGGTTCGCTGATGACGCCGCTGCTCATCCTGCTGTTTGGCGTGCACCCGGCGACAGCCGTTGGCACCGATCTGCTCTATGCCGCGGCCACCAAAACCGGCGGCACGCTGGTGCACGGCTTCGCCCGCACCGTCGACTGGGCCGTGGTCAAGCGCCTGGCCGCGGGAAGCATTCCGGCGAGCATCGCGACGATGACGCTGTGGTCCCATTTCAACATCAACAGCGACGCCTCGCGCAGCGTGATCACGCTGGTACTGAGCTTTGCCCTGTTCCTCACCGCCTTCGTGCTGGTGTTCGGACGCTCGATTGCCACCCTTTATCGCGCGCGTGCCGCCGAGCTCGACCCGCGGCGCACCGCGGTGCGCACGGTGCTCGTCGGGGCCGCGCTCGGCATCCTGGTGTCGATGTCATCGGTCGGCGCCGGCGCCATCGGCGTGGTTGCGCTGGCGTTGCTCTATCCGAATTTGCCGATGGCCAGGATCGTCGGCTCCGATATCGCCCATGCGGTGCCGCTGACGCTGGTGGCGGGGCTCGGACATTGGGCGATCGGCTCGGTCGATTGGCACATCATCGTCTCGCTGCTGGCCGGCTCGCTGCCGGGCATTTTCATCGGCAGTTATTTTGCCGTGCGCATTCCCGAGCGCGCGCTGCAATTGATCCTGGCGGTGACGCTGTTCGTGGTGGCGAGCAAGATCGCCTACGACCAGGCGACCACGGCGTCGTCGATCTTCACCGCCTTCACGCGCCGGGCCGGCGCCTGATCGCCTCGACATAAAAAAACGGCCGCGCACGGAGCGCGGCCGCTGTTCGTCGCGATGATTCGCCTCAGTTTCCCTGGATCGTCTGCACGACGCTCGACATCGGGCGCGCTTCGGCAAGTCCGCCGCCCATCTCCTTGAGCACCGCGTCGGTATATTCCTTGATCGGCTCGACCGGCGTCTTGCCGGTGACCCAGACCACCTTGTAGCCGCCATCCTTGAACTTGCGCAGCAATTCCGGCAGCGCTTCCGCGGTTCCGTGCTGGAAATCGTGCATCAGGATGATGCCCTTGTGGTTCTTCTCGAGTTTGCTCATCACCGACTTGATGACCTGTTCCGGCTTGTGGATCTTGAAGTCGAAGGAGTCGATGTCAGCGGAAAGGATGGCGATGTTGCGCTCGCCGAGGTACTTCACCATGTCCGGCGGATTGCGCAGCGCCGGGAAGCGGAAGAACGGACCGACCGGCTTGTTGCCAAGGGCGATCGAGACCGCAGCGATGCCCTTTTCGATCTCGGCCTTGGCCTCGTCCGCCGACAGCTTGGTCAGATCCTTGTGCGACCAGGTATGCGAGCCGATGGTGTGGCCTGCGGCGGCGACTTCCTTCAACAGCTCCGGATGCCAGCCGGCGTGTTCGCCGATTGAGAAAAAGGTCGCGCGCGTGCACTGATCGGCCAGAGCCTTGAGCACGTGCTCGGTATTCCA
>DATJYA010000372.1:0-3673 GCA_035499835.1 Pseudolabrys sp. | reverse complement strand
GCGGCAGCGGGCATTGGCGTGCGCGCAGCGCGGGTGGAAGGGGCAGCCCTTCGGCGGATCGAGCGGATTGGGGACTTCGCCCTCGACCGGCTCGCGTTTGGGCAGCGCCGCGTCGAGTTGCGGCACGGCGGCGAGCAGCATGCGCGTGTAGGGATGGCACGGGTTGCGAAACAATTCCTTCGACGGCGCAATTTCGACGATGCGGCCGAGATACATGACGCCGACGCTGCTGGCCATGTGGCGCACGACGGCGAGATTGTGACTGATAAGCAGGTAGGTCAGCCCGAGGCGGTCCTGCAGGTCGCGCATCAGATTGAGCACCTGCGCCTGCACCGAGACATCGAGCGCCGAGGTCGGCTCGTCGCAAGCGATGAAATCCGGCTGCGAGGCGAGCGCCCGGGCGATGGCGATGCGCTGGCGCTGGCCGCCGGAAAATTCATGCGGGTATTTTGCGCCGTCGACCGGATCAAGCCCGACGAGGCGCAACAGCTCGCCGACGCGCGCCCGCGCCGCCGAGCGGCTGTCGGCGAGAGCAAAAGCGCGGATCGGCTCGGCGACGATATCGAACGCGCGCCAGCGCGGATCGAGGCTGGCATAGGGGTCCTGAAACACCATCTGGATTCTCCGCCGGATCTTTTGCCTCCCGGCGCGCTGCGCACGATCGGTCATCGATTGGCCGTCAAAGACGACATTGCCGCCGCTCGGCGGGATGAGGCCGACGACCATGCGCGCAACCGTCGATTTGCCGGAGCCGGACTCGCCGACCAACCCGAAGGTTTCCCGGCGTTTGATGGAAAACGTGACATTCGCCGCGGCGACCAGATGTTGGCGCGGCAGATTTTCCGTGACGCGGTCGAGCCACGGCCGCGAGACGTCGAAGACGCGGCTGAGATTGTCGACGCCGACGAGGGGGGCGGCGGTCATTGCGCGGCCTCGGCGGCCGGTGCCTTGTCATAGAGCCAGCAGGCGACCTGCGATTGGGCGTGGGCCATCAGTTCGGGCCGCAGCCGCGCGCAGGGCTCGAAGACCCGCGGGCAGCGCGGATGGAACGGGCAACCCGGGGGGATCGAGGTCAGCCGCGGCATCGATCCGGAAATCTGCACCAGCCGGTCGCGGTCGGAATCAAGCTTGGGAATCGAACCCATCAACCCGACCGAATACGGATGCTGCGGCCTGCTGATGACGTCGCGCACGGCGCCGATCTCGACGATGCGGCCGGCATACATGACCGCCACACGATCGGCAGCCTCGGCGATCACGCCCATGTCGTGCGTGATCAGCATGATCGCGGTGCCGCGCTCCTGGCACAGGCGCTTGAGCAGCGCTATGATCTGCGCCTGCACGGAAACGTCGAGCGCGGTGGTGGGCTCGTCGGCGATGACCAGTTCGGGATCGGCGGCAAGCGCAAGCGCCACGACCACGCGCTGGCGCATGCCGCCGGAGAACTGGTGCGGATAGCCGTCGATGCGCGTTTCTGCCGCCGGCAGGCCGACCTCGCCCAACAGCGCGATGGCGCGGCGGCGCGCCGCGGCCCCACGCAAATTGGTGTGCGTCTCGATCGTTTCGACGATCTGCTCGCCGATGCGGAACAGCGGGTTGAGGCTGGTCAGCGGGTCCTGAAACACCATGCCGATGCGCTTGCCGCGGATGTGCCGCATCGCCTCCGCCGACAGGTTGTCGATGCGCAGCCCGTCGAGCCGGATGTCGCCGCCGCCGATGCGGCCCGGCGGCTCCAGCAATCCGATGACGGCGTTTCCGGTCAATGTCTTGCCGGCGCCCGATTCACCGACGACGCCGAGCACCTCGCCGCGCGCGATATCGAAGGACACGTCGTCGACCGCAACCAGCGTGCCGCGGCGGCGGGGAAACTCGACACGCAGACGGCGGACGCTGAGGACCGGCCCGTTCATCGCAATTTCGGATTGAGCGCGTCGCGCAACCAGTCGCCGAGCAGGTTGACCGAGAGGGCGAGCGCGGCGAGCGTGAAGCCGGGGAAGATCGCGATCCACCATTCGCCGGCGAACAGAAAATTGTTGCCGATGCGGATCATGGTGCCGAGCGACGGCTGCGTCGGCGGCAGTCCGACGCCGAGAAAAGACAGCGTCGCCTCGAGAATGATCGCGAGGGCGAGATTGATCGTGACGATCACCAGAACGGGCCCGATCACGTTCGGCAGAATATGCCGCGCGAGAATGAGGCTCGGACGAATTCCGATGAGATGCGCGGCCAGAACGTAGTCCTTGTTCTTCTCCACAAAGGTCATGCCGCGCACCGTTCGCGCATATTGCACCCAGAACGACAGGCCGATCGCCAGCACCAGAACCCAGATGGTGACGCTGTCGGTCGTATATTGCCCGAACAGCGCGTGCGCGGTGCCGTCGATCAACAGCGCAATTAGGATCGCCGGAAACGTCAATTGCACGTCGGCGGCGCGCATGATCAGAGTATCGACCGCGCCGCCGGCATACCCGGCAATCAGACCCAGCGCGATGCCGAGCGCGGCGGCAAAGGCGACCGACATCAGCCCGACGGCGAGCGAGAGTCGCGAGCCGTAGAGGATCGTCGACAGAATGTCGCGCCCCTGGTCGTCGGTCCCGAGCAGGAAGCGGGCATCGCCGCCCTTTTGCCACACCGGAGGCAGATGCGAGTCGAGCAGGCTCAGCGTCTTCAGGTCGAACGGATCGTGCGGCGCGACCCAGGGGGCGAGCGCGGCCCCGAGAACGATGATCAGCGTAACCAGCGCGGCGACGACGGTTACCTTCGACTGCCAGAACGAATAGACGATATCGCTGTCGAGCAGGTCGGCGAACCAGCGCCGTTGCGCCGAAAAACCGAAGCCGCGGACCGGCTCGACGCTCATCGCATCACCGCCGAACGCATGTCGATGCGGATGCGCGGGTCGACGACGACATACAGAAGGTCGACGACCAGATTGATGACCACAAAAATGAAGGCGACGAGCAGCAGATAGGCCGACATGATCGGGATGTCGGCGTTCTGCACCGCGCGCAGGAACAGCAAACCCATGCCCGGCCACTGAAACACGGTTTCGGTGATGATCGCGAAGGCAATGATCGATCCGAGCTGCAATCCTGCAATCGTCATCACCGGCACCAGCGTGTTCTTCAGCGCGTGGTGGAAATTGACGATGCGATCCGGCAGCCCGCGCGCGCGCGCGAATTTGATGTAATCGGCGCGCAGCACCTCGATCATTTCGGAGCGAACGAGGCGCATGATCAGCGCCATCTGAAACAGGCCGAGCGTCACGGACGGCAGCACCAGCGCCTTCAGCCCCGATATCGTCAGCAGGCCCGTGGTCCAGAACCCGATCGCCACCGTGTCGCCGCGCCCGAACGACGGCAGCCAGCCGAGCGTAACGGCGAACAGGAAAATGAGCAGGATGCCGATCAGGAAAGTCGGCAGTGAAATGCCGGCCAGCGAAACGGTGAGCAAGAACCCCGACAGCCAGGAATTGCGATGCAGCGCGGTGTAAACGCCCATGGGAATGCCAAAAACCAGCGAAAACAGGGCTGAAACGAAGGACAGCTCCATCGTCGCCGGAAAGCGTTCGGCAAACAGGTCGATCACCGGCTGCTTGAACTGATACGAGGCGCCGAAGTCGAAATGCATCGCGCCCCAGATAAAGCGGGCGAACTGCACCAGCACCGGGGCA
>DATJYA010000371.1:0-6974 GCA_035499835.1 Pseudolabrys sp. | reverse complement strand
GTTCAAATGCGCGTCGCCGACATTCTCGTGAAGCCGATTACGCCGAGCGAGCTCGTTCGCGCGTGCCACCGGGTCATCCAGGGCACCGGCGTCAGTGAGACGAGAGACAGCAAGATCTTTACGTTCTTGCCGGCGGCCGGCGGCGTGGGAGCAACCACCCTGGCAATTCAATCGGCAATGACGCTGCTCGGCGGCAATTCACGCAAAAGCCGGCCAACCTGCCTCGTTGACCTCAGCTTTGATCATGGCGCCTGCGCGGATTATCTCGATATCGAACCGCGCTTCGATTTTACGGAGGTCGAGCCGAATCCCGAGCGCCTCGATCGGCAGTTGCTCGAAGGCATGGTGTCCCACCACTCGAGCGGTCTGGCGGTTATCGCCGCGGCAAGTCGCCCGGGCGAGACACGTCCGATCGACCAGAATGTCGTGATGGGCTTGCTGAACGTCGTTTGCCAATGTTACGACCATGTCGTCATCGACATGCCGAGAACCTGGTATTCGTGGACCGACAACGTATTGCTCGGGTCGAACCGGCTATTCCTGGTCAGCGACATGACGGTGCCGAATATTCGGCGCGCCAAGCAGCTTGCCGCGGCAATTTCGGCCAGGCTTGCGCACGGGCCAAGCCCGAAGGTCGTCGTCAATCGCTTCGAACGGCATTTTTTCGCTCCCGGAATGCGGCATAAGGACCTCACGCAGGCGCTCGGCGATGCCTTTGCCGGCACCGTTCCGCTTAATCGCCGACTGGTCAGCGAAGCGATCGATCGCGGCGTTCCCTTGGAGGACGTGCAAAGAGGCAATAACATAGCGGCCGCGGTCAAGAAGCTGATGTTTCCGCGCCCGAACGCGAAGACCAAGACATCTTCGTCACCAAAGATTCGCGGAGGCGCTCTGAGCTGGGCGCGGCCGTAACCCCGCGCGCCCACACACCCGGCGCATCGATGCAGGCGCCCTGACGAGAAAATCCTGAGACCGGCTATGCAAAATCGTTTTCCCGTTAAAACAATTGTCGCGCCGTCCCTTGTTCCGCCGATGTCCCGGGATTTGGGGAAGAACGACGGCGGAGCCCCAAACGCAACCGCAAATCTGGCTGCCGCAGGCGTTGCGGTCGCAGTCAATCCCCGGCTCAGCGAAAAGCTGCTCGACGCCCGCGTGCGATTGCATCAGCGATTGATCGAGGAGATCAATCTTTCGGTGCTGGAGAGAATGCCCGAAGATCAAATTCGGCATTATGTTTCCGAGCTCATCTCGAAATATACCGTAACCGAGCGCATCGTGCTCAATTCTCAGGAGCTCGATGACTTCGTTACTGAAATTCTCAATGAAATGACGGGCCTCGGATCGATCGAGCCGCTCCTGAAGGATCCGACCGTCGGCGACATCATGATCAACGGCCCCAACTGCGTTTACGTTGAGCGCTCGGGAGTTATCGAGCAGACCCAGGTGCGTTTCAGGGACGACGCGCATCTTTTGCGCATCATCAACAAGATCGTTTCCGCCGTCGGGCGCAGGGTCGATGAATCTCAGCCGCTATGCGACGCGCGCTTGGATGACGGCTCGCGGGTCCATGTCGTTCTCCGTCCGGTTGCCATTGACGGCCCGGTAGTCTCGATCCGCAAATTTCCCGCCAAGCCTTACGACCTTGCAAAACTTGTTGCGCTCGGAGCGCTCTCGCCGGACATGGCGCAACTGCTCGCAGTCAGTGTCAAGGCGCGTATTTCTCTCGTCGTCTCGGGCGGCACGGGATCTGGCAAGACGACGCTCCTCAATGCATTGTCGGCGTCCATCTCCGCCAAGGAACGGCTTGTCACAATCGAGGACGCTGCAGAGTTTCAGCTGCAACAGCCTCACGTCATCCGGCTGGAGACGCGCCCGCCAAATATCGAAGGAAAGGGCGAAATCAGCCAGCGCGAGCTCGTCAGAAACGCACTCCGCATGCGGCCGGACCGGATTATCCTCGGCGAATGCCGCGGCGAGGAAGCGTTCGCCATGCTGCAGGCGATGAATACCGGTCATGAAGGATCGATGACCACCGTCCATGCCAACTCACCGCGAGACGCGATGTCGCGCCTGGAGCAAATGATCGGCATGGCCGGCATGCCGGCAACGGTAGCGAGCATTCGGGCGCAGATTGGCGCTGCTATCCGCCTCGTCGTCCAGTTGCAGCGATTCCCCGACGGGAAACGCCGCGTGACAAGCATTTCCGAGATCACGGGTTTGGAAGGTGACACGATCCTGATGCAGGAGATTTACAAGTTCGTCCGCACCGGCACCGGACCCGACGGCTCGGTCGAGGGCCACTTCCAGCCGACGGGGATTCGGCCGCGCTATTTTGCCGACCTGGTTCCCGGCGGGGCCAACATTTCCAATATCGATTTCGATCCCAGCAGACACTTTTCGAAATAGCGCAGTGCCAAGATGGCGGCGAGGGCGAAGCGCTTGTCCGCCGCGCCAGCCCGGCATTGCGCGAGATCCAAGCGTGCCAGTACCGAAATCAAGCAGCTCCGTGGCGGTATACGCGAAAGAGTCGTAGCTGGATTATCGCTGGTCGCGCACGTGGCGCTCTTGCCGAAGCTTTGCAACCGTTGCAGGACCGCCACCCGCAGGTGCACATGCAATTCGACCGCGGACATCCGAAGGTTGAAGGACGGCTGAAGAATGGAAGCGTCGATTTTTATGTCGGGCCGGGACCTGAGGAAAATTTTACCTGCCACACTCATTCAGGACGCGCTTTTCGAAAGCGCCGGAATTATTCTGAGGCGCAAAGGACACCCACTTGGTTCGCGCTCAATCGCTAGGCGACCTGCCCAGCGCGGAATGGACGACGACGTCGGTGACCTTCAAAGCCGAAGAAGAGCTTGACGCCCTCTTCGCGCAGCATTGTTTGCCGAGACGTCGCCTTGCTCTTCGCAGCTAGGCGGCGTTGACGCTTATGGTGTTTCTTGCCAATTCCGACTTGCTCGCAATGGTTCTCGTGCTATGGACGATGCTCCCGACCACCAGCGAATGGCTCACGCAGCTACTTTTAATCGAATATCTGCCGGCCCTGCGGATCGTGGTGATACGCCGCGCAAGCCTGCCCCTGACTCCGGCGGCGCAGTTCCTGCTCCATCTGTTGCGGCGCAGTGCGCCGCGAACAAATATCAGCGCGGCAGGAAGTCAGACGTCAAATTCTCGGAATTAAGATAACGTCAGCTTAGCGAGCAAATGTCGCCGCGACGTACTGCGATGCTAGCTCACGCGTTACAACCATTTTGTGCTTTCTTTGATTCATTCCGCCGGGGACGTCGATGGGCGGTTTGCCGCCGCGTCCCCAGCGCTATTACGGCGCCTTCAAGGCCCCGTCCCGTCCCCTGGCGATGCAGCTCGGTTCGACCAACGCGTACGGACGACCTCTTCGCGCTCCATCATGTCGAGCTGCTCGTCGATCATTTTGATCGCGTCTTCCACTTCCGGGAGCAGTACCTTTTCCAATGCCCGCGCCCGTCGCTCGGTGCGACGATATTCGCGCGCCAGCCGACTGAGGTTGCCGGTGCGCGCGGCGAGATCGGCTGACGCCCAGAGCAGCCTTTCGAAGGCGGCACGGCAGGCTTTCGCTTCCGGCGACGGATCGACGGCGCCCGGAGCATTTGCGACGGCCTGTGGCGGCTCCCCGGTCGACAGCATCACCAGGCCGAGAAACAAACTGCGCCCTGTTTCGGGGATAGCCGGAGGCAGCGGCTTCGGATAGAGCTGAAGCTGATCGAGGCCGTGGCGTTCGACCGCTGCCGCCAGCGCCGCGGCAGCCTGTCTCGTTGCGGCAATCAGTTCGTCGCTGCGTTGCTGGTGAGTCTTCAACTGGCCGAGCATTTCGGTCGCCAGCAGCATGCGCTTTTCGTCGAGGAACTGGTAGCCTTGGCGCATCAGCCGTCGCTCGTCGGCAAGCTCGATAGCCGTGCTGCGGGTCGGCGTTACCTCACGCATCGGCGTCGCCAGGGTGCCTGATATATTGCGCGATCTTGGCGTCCGAGAGCCGCGTCAATTCGCTATTCGGCAACAGCGAAAGAACCTTCCAGCCCGCTTCCATGCTCTGTTCAAGCGTGCGGCGACCCGCCTGCCGGACCAGCGTGTTCTCGAACTGATCGGCGAAATCCAGATATTTCAGGTCGAGCGGCGTCAGCCCGTCACGCCCGACCACGCTCGCCAGCACCCGCACGCGAACGGACTTGGCATAGGAGGCGTAAAGCTGATTGGCGAGCGGTGGATGATCAGCATGCGAATATTCCTCGCCGATGCCCTGCCCCATCAACCGCGACAGGCTCGGCAGCACATTGATCGGCGGAAATACGCCTTTGTGGTCGAGCGCGCGATCGAGCACGATCTGACCTTCGGTGATGTAGCCGGTGAGATCCGGGATTGGATGGCTGATGTCCTCGGCCGGCATGGTCAGGATCGGCAATTGCGTCACCGTACCTTGCGCCCCACGGATGCAGCCGGCGCGCTCATAGATCGAGGCGAGATCGGAATACATATAGCCTGGATAGCCCTTGCGGCTCGGCACTTCACCGTGGCTCGCCGACACTTCGCGCAGCGCCTCGCAATAATTGGTCATGTCGGTCATGATCACCAGCACGTGACGGCTTTCTTCTTTGGCGAGATATTCGGCGGCGGTGAGCGCAAACCGCGGCGTCAGCAGACGCTGCGTCGATGACTCGCTGGCGAGATTGAGAAACATCGCGGTATGGCCGAGTGCACCCGAGTCCTGCATGCTGCGGCGGAAGGTTTCCGCGGTGTCATGGGCGATGCCGATGCCGACGAAAACAATGGCAAAACCTGCGGCGCCTTCCTTACGCAGCCGCGCATTTTGCGCGATGTCGCTCGCCAATTGATCGTGTGGCATGCCGCCGGCCGAAAACAAAGGCAGTTTCTGCCCGCGCACAAGGCTGTTCATGAGATCGATGGCGGTGACGCCGGTTTCGATGAAGTCGCGCGGCAACTCGCGTTGTGTCGGGTTAATCGGAATGCCGTCGATGCGAAAACGCTTGCGCGCGGCGACCGGCGGCCCGCCGTCTGCCCGCTCGCCCACGCCGTTGAACACGCGGCCGAGCAGGCCGGGGCCGACGGCGAAATGCAACGGCTCGCCGAGAAAGCGCACGCGCACATCGGCAAGCCCGATCCCGGCCGTCGATTCCAGAACCTCGATAATCATCGAATCCCTGTCGAGCGAGACAACGCGGCCGAGCTTGGGCGGCAGGCCCCCGCCGTGGATTTCCACCGCTTCGTTGAGGCCGATTTCGACGTTACGCCGCAGGAACAGCAGCGGTCCTTCGATCGCGGTCGCGGTGCCGCGTACTGACAGTTCAGGACGCATGGGCCGGCGCCGCCTTTCGCAAGCTCGCCATCGCGGCTTCGACGCTCTCGCCGAGATCGGCAAATTTGGCTAGATCGCTCTCGCCGATTTCCTCCCCCATGCGCTGCAGGCGACGCAGCACGTCGAGCTCGGCGATCCGCTGCGGTGGAATGGCGTTGTCGAGCGCGGCTTCCGCCAGGGCGACAAAGCGCAGAATGAGCTTGAGCATCGCGGTCTGCCGCTGCGGCGAGCAATAGCGATCGACTTCCGAGAATGCCGACTGGCGCAGGAAGGCTTCGTTCACCAGTTCGGCGCAGAGCAGAGTCAGTTGCTGCGCGGGGGGCAGCGCGTCCTTGCCGACGATGCGCGCCATACGCTCGAGGTCGGCCTGGCGCTCGAGCAGCTTCAGCAGCCGCTCGCGATGCGCGTGCCATTCAGAATTGTCGCGCTCCCTCCACCAGGCGGCGAAGCGCTGCGCATTCTCCGAATAGGACTGCAGCGGGTGGATAGCCGGGAAGAAACGGGCCTGCGCGCGCTCACGGTCGAGGCCCCAGAACGAGCGGACGTAGCGCTTGGTGTGGCTGGTGACCGGCTCCGAGAAGTCACCCGCGGGCGGCGACACCGCGCCGATGATGGTAAGCGAGCCCTCGACGCCGGCCAACGTTTTCACCTTTGCCGCGCGCTCGTAGAACTCCGCAAGGCGGGAGCCGAGATAGGCGGGATAAGCTGCTTCGCCCGGCAACTCGCCGAGCCGGCCTGACACTTCCCGCAGCGCCTCGGCCCAGCGGCTCGTCGAGTCGGCCATCAATGCCACGTTCAAGCCCTGATCGCGGAAATATTCGCCGACCGTGACCGCAGTATAGATGCTCGCCTCGCGCGCGGCGACCGGCATGTTCGAGGTGTTGGCGATGATGATGGTGCGTTCCATCAAGCCGCGACCGCTGCGCGGATCGGCAAGCTGCGGAAACTCGTGCAGCACTTCCGACATTTCGTTGCCGCGTTCGCCGCAGCCGACATAGACGATGACGTCGGCGTCACACCATTTCGCCAGCGTCTCCTGCAGGATGGTTTTGCCGGTGCCGAAGCCTCCGGGGATCGCCGCCTGCCCACCACGGGCCACCGGAAATAGCGTGTCGAGAATACGCTGCCCCGTAATCATCGGTTCGTCGGCCGGCAACCGCTTGGCGACCGGGCGCGCTTGGCGCACCGCCCAGCGATGAAAGAAGCCGGTTTCGTGCGTTCTTCCCGACGCGTCGCGGATCGTGCAGATCACGGCGTCTTGTTCATATGCGCCTCCGGCTGCGATGCCGTCGATTGTGCCGCCGAGCTGCGGCGACAGCAGGCACAGTTGCTTCACCCCGGCACCGGGAAACTCGCCGATGGGCATGCCCGGCCTCATGGCGTCGCCGGCCTCGACCAGCGGGCGAAACTCGATCTTGCCGCCGCCGCTTCCGTCCTCATCGAGCGGGCGCAGCAGACCGTCGAAGATATGTCCGAGCAATCCGGGACCGAGCCGCACCGAAAGCGGCCCGCCCAGCCCGTGCACGGCGTCGCCGGGCCGCAACCCCGTAGTGTCCTCGTAGACCTGGCCCACAAGCTCATCGCCCTTGAGCCTGATCACCTCGCCGGGACGGCGTTTGATGCC
>DATJYA010000370.1:0-4755 GCA_035499835.1 Pseudolabrys sp. | reverse complement strand
CGGCGTCGTCACCCAGGCCATGGCGCCGACCAGTTCGCGTTTGCTGATGGTGCGTACCAGCACCATGCGGCCGACCGGCGTCATCATGGCGCCACCCATGCCCTGGACGATGCGGGCGACGACGAAATCGGTGAGCGAGTTTGACAGCGCGCAGCCGATCGAGCCGAGCACGAAGACGGCGATGGCGGCGCGGAACACCGTGCGCGCGCCGAAACGGTCGGCGGTCCAGCCGCTCGCCGGGATGAAGATCGCCAGCGATAGTAAATAGGAGGTGACCGCGAGCTTGAGCGCCAGCGGATTGGTGCCGATATCGGCGGCGATCGCCGGCAACGAGGTCGCGATCACCGTCGAATCCATGTTCTCCATGAACAGCGCGACGGCGACGATCAGCGGGACGATACGGTCAGCGCGCATTGGAAAACGGGAACCGGGGGCGGGACGGCGTCATGCTCATCTAACGGCTTGGCGGGCTTTTCCCAGCTTCATAACAGACATCCGGAATTGGCCTAGGAATCACCGCTTTCCCGTGCTATCGACCCACGCCAACCCAAAAGCGGGCCGTGACGACCGGCGAGGAAGCCCCTCGCAACGGGTGTTTTCACCCCTTCGGCAGCCGGTTTCGGGTGAGATGGAGTTGGCGATGGCGGACAAAAACAACGGCTCCTTGCGCGAAGCGCTCACGTTCGACGACGTGCTGATCAAGCCCGGCCTGTCCGAGGTGATGCCCGCCGAAGCCGATATCCGCTCGCGGGTCACCCGCTCGATTGCCGTCAACATCCCGATCATCGCCTCCGCCATGGACACCGTCACCGAGGCGGAAATGGCCATCGCCATGGCGCAGGCCGGCGGCATCGGCGTCATCCACCGCAATTTCGAGCCGGAGCAGCAGGCGGCGCAGGTGCGGCAGGTGAAGAAATTCGAGTCCGGCATGATCGTCAACCCGGTCACTATCGCGCCGGACGCCACGCTCCAGCAGGCCCTCGATCTCATGAGCGAGAACCGCATTTCCGGAATTCCCGTGGTCGAGCGCACTGCCAATGGCGGCCCCGGCAAGCTGGTCGGCATTCTCACCAACCGCGACGTGCGCTTTGCCACCGATCCCAATCAGACCGTCGCCGAGCTGATGACCAAGGACCGGCTGGTCACCGTGCGCGAGGGCGTCAGCCAGGACGAGGCCAAGCGCCTGCTGCACCAGCGCCGCATCGAAAAGCTGCTGGTGGTCGACGACAAATACCGCTGCATCGGCCTGATCACGGTGAAGGACATCGAGAAGGCGGTCGCCAACCCGAATGCCTGCAAGGACGAGCAGGGCCGCCTGCGCGTCGCCGCCGCCACCACGGTCGGCGACAAGGGCTTTGCCCGCACCGAGGCGTTGATGGCCGCCGGCGTCGATCTCGTCGTCGTCGACACCGCGCATGGTCATTCCAGGCATGTGCTCGACGCCGTCAATCGCATCAAACGGTTGTCGAACAAGGTGCAGGTGGTGGCCGGCAACGTTGCCACATCCGAGGGCGCCAAGGCGCTCATCGACTCCGGCGCCGACGCGATCAAAGTGGGCATCGGTCCGGGCTCGATCTGCACCACGCGCGTGGTCGCCGGCGTCGGCGTGCCGCAGCTGACCGCGATCATGGACGCGGTCGAGGCGGCGAAAGCGTCCGACACGCCGGTGATCGCCGACGGCGGCATCAAATATTCCGGCGACCTTGCCAAGGCGATCGCCGCGGGCGCCGACTGCGCCATGGTCGGCTCGCTGCTCGCCGGTACCGACGAGACACCGGGCGAGGTGTTCATCTATCAGGGCCGCTCCTACAAGACCTACCGCGGCATGGGCTCGGTTGGCGCGATGTCGCGTGGCTCGGCCGACCGCTACTTCCAGCAGGACATCAAGGATTCGCTCAAGCTGGTGCCGGAAGGCGTCGAGGGTCAGGTGCCCTATAAGGGCTCCGCCGCGACCGTGCTGCACCAGCTCGCGGGCGGTCTGCGCGCCGCCATGGGCTATGTCGGAGCCAAGACGATCGGCGAGCTGCACAAGAAGGCGCAATTCGTCCGCATCACCGGTTCCGGCCTGCGCGAGAGCCACGTGCATGACGTGGTCATCACCCGCGAGAGCCCGAATTACCCGAGCCGGGTATAGGTCTCACTTCTTGTCGAGAAACGTCGTAATCTTCTTCACGGTCTGCGCCGGCTGCTCTTCCATGATCCAGTGGCCGGAGCCGGTGATGATGCCGCCTTCGACATTCGTCCCGACCTCGCGCATGATCGCGGCCTGCTGATCGCCGAATGACTTCTCCGCGCCGAGCGCGAGGATCGGCATGGTTAGCTTCGTCTGCGCAAAAACCTTGTTGTCCTTGGCGTCCTGCGCAAAAGCCGCGAACTGCTCGAAGGCGTAGTGCATGTTGCCCGGCCGCGCGTAGAGCGCGGCGTAGTGCTCGCGCGTCTCCTCGTCGATCGCCTTCGGATTGGCCGACAGCTCGTTGTAGAAGCGGTCGAGATAAATGCGCTCTCGCCCCTTCACCAGCCGGTCGACGTCCGGCCCGCGGAAATTGAAGTGCCAGAGCAGCGGGCTTTTCAGGATCTCATCCCACGGCCCGATGCCCGGGAGCGGCGCGTCGATCACGACCCATTTTGTGATGCGCTCGGGATATTGCGCGGCGAGGGCGTAGCCGACCATGTTGCCGATGTCGTGGGTGACGAGGTCGGCTTTCTGGACTTTGAGCTTGTCCATGACCGTGGCGATATCGACCGCTTCCGTCTTCTTGTCGTAGCCGCCTTTGGCCTGCGTCGAATATCCCATGCCGCGCAGGTCGGGAACGATGACGGTATGGGTCTTGTACAGCGCCTTGGCGAGCGGCGCCCACATGTCGCCGGTGTCGGCAAAGCCGTGCAGCATGACCACCGCCGGCCCCTTGCCGCCGACGCGGACGTAGAGCGTGGTGCCATCCGACTTGATGCGCTGGATGTGGAACCCGCGCGGAAATTTCTCGACGCGGGCGGCAGCCGGGAGCGACAGGCTTACCGCCGCTAAAATCGCTGCCGCAACGGCCGCGCCACGCAAAATACCGTTCATTTGTCTTGGCCTTCCGAAGGTGAGGCGGCGGACGCTAGCAGAATGTGCAGGCGGAACCAGTACGACTTGCGGCGGGTCTGGCGGGGCTTACGGAAATGTGACTATCTGCGCCCTGCAACGCACCGGGGCACAACCATGCAGCTTCCCTCCATTTTATTGCCGCTCTTTGTCGAGGTTCTGCTCACCCTCGGCCTTTTGATCTGGATGATTCCGCTGCGTCAGTCCGATTTCACCAAGGGCGTCGCGCGCCACGACAATGTTGCGCTGCGCGAGCCGAACTGGTCGAAGAAGACGCTCCAGGTCAGCTACTGCTTCAGCAACCAGTTCGAACTGCCGGTGCTTTTCTACGTGCTGACGATTTTGGAGATCGTCACCCGCCACGCCGATCTGGTCTTCCTGATCCTCGCGTGGGTCTTCGTGCTCACCCGCATCATGCACGCCATGGTCTATACCACCAGCAACAAAGTGCGCGTGCGCGGTGCCTGGTATGGCTTTGGCGCAACGGCGCTGGCAATTGCCTGGATTATTTTCATCGTCCGCATCCTCCTCGTTCTTCCATGACGCCGGGCGCGCGTCTTGCTGCGGCCATCGAAGTCCTCGGCTCAATCGAAACGGAGCGGCGCCCCGCCGCCGACGCGCTCAAGGCCTGGGGCCTGACGCATCGCTTTGCCGGATCGGGCGACCGCGCTGGCATTGCTGGCCTCGTTTACGACGCGCTGCGGCGGCGAGCATCGAGTGCTTTCCTCATGGGCGCCGACACCCCGCGCGCGGTGCTTATCGGCATGCTCAAGCGCGAGCGCGGGATGGATACGGACGCGATCGGCAATCTCGCCAACGGCGTTGGCCATGCGCCGCCGCCGCTCACCGACGACGAGCGCCGGCGTCTCGACACGGGCAGCCTCGACGCCGCGCCGCCGCACGTCGCCGGCGACTATCCCGAGTGGCTCGATCCGTATTTCGAGCGCTCGTTCGGCGGCGACCGCGCCGAAGAGGGCGCTGCGCTGGCTTCGCGCGCGCCGCTTGATCTGCGCACCAACGCCTTGCAGGCCGACCGCGACAAGGTGGCCGGCATGTTGGCGGACCTTAAGCCCGAGCCTACGCGCTGGTCGCCTTGGGGCCTGCGCGTCCGTCTTGCCGCCGACGCCAAGAGCCCTGCCATCCACGCCGAACCGGCGTTTCTCAAAGGCATGATCGAGGTGCAGGATGAGGGTTCGCAGCTAGCAGCGCTATTCTCGGTGGCCAAGGCCGGCGAGCAGGTGGTCGATCTCTGCGCTGGCGCGGGCGGCAAGACGCTCGCCGTCGCGGCCATGATGGAAAACAAAGGGCAGATCTACGCCACCGATGACGAAAAGCGGCGGCTCGCACCAATCTACGACCGCCTGGCGCGGTCCGGCGCGCGCAACGTGCAGGTGCGCACGCCGAAGTCGGTCGGCGATGCGATTGCCGATCTTGCGGGCCGCATGGACCTCGTGCTGATCGACGCGCCCTGCACCGGCACCGGCGCCTGGCGGCGCAACCCCGACGCCAAATGGCGGATGCGGCCCGGCGCCCTGGAGCAGCGGGTCAAGGAGCAGGCCGAAATCCTCGACCGCGCCGTGCCGCTGCTCAAGGCCGGCGGCCGCATCGCCTACATCACCTGCTCGGTGCTGGACGAGGAAAACGGCGCCCAGGTGCGCGCGTTTCTCGCC
>DATJYA010000369.1:0-5567 GCA_035499835.1 Pseudolabrys sp. | reverse complement strand
GGGTAAGCCTGGACGAGGTCTCCGGCGCCCTGGTCAAGGCCGGAGCTACGGTGCGCTCCACGGCCCTCGTCGGCAGCCACGCAACCCGCTATACGGTTGCCGCCGAGAAGTAGTCTCGGCCCTGAGGCCACCATGACCGCGAACCGTCCGCAACCGCGCCCCGGCGTGCTCGATATCGCCCCCTATATTCCGGGCAAGAGCAGCGCGCCCGGCGTCGCCAAGGTGTTCAAACTATCCTCCAACGAGACGCCGTTGGGGGCGAGCGAAAGCACGATCGCCGCCTATCGCGCGGTCGGTGAGCATCTGGAAGACTACCCGGACGGCTCGGCATCGGCACTGCGCGAAGCGATCGGCACCGCCTTCGGGCTCGATCCGGCGCGCATCGTCTGCGGCGCCGGATCGGACGATCTGCTCAATCTGCTGGCGCGCGCCTATCTGCGCGACGGCGATGAGGCGATCCACACCACGCACGGCTTCCTGGTCTATCCGATCGCCACGCTCGGCACCGGCGCCAAGCCGATCGTCGCGCCGGAGAAGGATTATACCGCCGACGTCGACGCGATTCTGGCGCGGGTAACCGACAAGACCAAGATCGTGTTCCTGGCCAACCCCAACAATCCGACCGGGACTTATCTGCCATTCGACGAGGTCAAGCGTCTGCACCGCTCGCTGCCGGGAAATGTGCTGCTCATTCTCGACGCGGCCTATGCCGAATATGTCCGCCGCAACGACTACGAGTCGGGCATCGAGCTCGTCGCCACGTCCGACAATGTGGTGATGACACGCACCTTCTCGAAAATCTACGGCCTCGCCGCCGTGCGCCTCGGCTGGATGTATGGGCCGGCGCATGTGGTCGATGCGGTCAACCGTGTGCGTGGCCCATTCAATGTCAATGCCCCGGCGATCGCCGCCGGCATTGCCGCGATCCGCGACACCGCCCACATCGAGCGCGCGCGCGAGCACAATGCGCGTTGGATTCCCTGGCTCACCGAGGAAATCGGCAAGCTCGGCCTCAAGGTGACGCCGAGCGTCGCCAATTTCGTGCTCATCCACTTTCCCGACATCAAAGGCAAAACCGCCAAGGACGCCGATGCCTTCCTCACCCAGCGCGGGCTGATCCTGCGTCAGGTTTCCGCCTACAAGTTGCCCAATGCCCTGCGCATGAGCGTCGGCACCGAGGAGGCGAACCGGCTGGCGGTCAAGGTGCTGGCGGAGTTTCTGGGGCAACCGGCGTGAGCAGCCTCTGTTGTCATCACCGGGCCGGCGCGAAGCGCCGTGACCCGGTGATCCCGACAAGGGTCCACCGTGCCTCCCCAAGCGAGATCGCCGGGACAAGCCCGGCGATGACGGAATTATTGCAATGAGCAAACCAGCTCCGCTCTACAATCGGCTGGCGCTGATCGGCGTCGGGCTGATCGGCTCATCGATTGCGCGCGCCGCGCGCGAGCAGGACGCCGTCCGCTCGATCGTCGCCACCGCGCGTTCCGCCGCGACGCGCAAACGCGTCGCCGAACTCGGCCTCGCCGACCAGGTGGTGGAAACCAATGCCGGCGCGGTCGAGGGCGCCGATCTCGTCATCGTCTGCATTCCGGTCGGCGCCTGCGGCGACGTTGCCAAGGAGATCGGTCCGCATCTCAGCCCCGACGCGACCGTCTCCGATGTCGGCTCGGTCAAAGGCTCGATCATTCGCGATATGGCGCCGCATCTGCCGAAAACCGTGCATTTCGTGCCGGCGCACCCCGTCGCCGGCACCGAATATTCCGGCCCCGATGCGGGCTTTGCCGAGTTGTTCGTCAACCGCTGGTGCATCTTGACGCCGCCGCCGGGCGCGGATGCCGGAGCGGTGGAGAAGCTCGCCGCCTTCTGGCGGCTGCTCGGCGCCAATGTCGAGACCATGGCGGCCGACCATCATGACCTCGTGCTCGCGGTCACCAGCCATTTGCCGCATCTCATCGCCTACACCATCGTCGGCACCGCCAACGAATTGCAGACGGTGACACGCTCGGAAGTGCTGAAATTCTCGGCCGGCGGCTTCCGCGATTTCACCCGCATCGCCGCTTCCGACCCGACGATGTGGCGCGACGTCTTCCTCGCCAACAAGGACGCGGTGCTGGAAATGCTCGGCCGCTTCAATAAGGACGTCTCGCTGCTGACCAAGGCGATCCGCAACGGCGACGGCAAGACGCTGTACGAGCACTTCGCGCGCACCCGCGCCATCCGCAAGGGTATCGTCGACATCGGCCAGGATTCGCCGGCCCCGGACTTCGGCCGCAGCCATGCCGGCCTGCCGCACGCGCCGCTGCCGAAACCTTACGCCTCGGGCGACGACTAGAACGGCCTGTCGCCGCTGATGGTGCAGCGGCGCATCACGCGGATGTATTGCGACTCGTCGAAACCGGTGGCGCGATGCAGCGTGCTGCGATTGTCCCACACCATGCATTCGCGCGGCTGCCAGACGTGCGAATAAACATTCGACGGCGGCGTGGTCAGCACATTGATCTCCTCGATCAGCGCGCGGCCCTCGTCGTAGGGCATGCCCTCGATATACTCGGCGTGGTCGCCGAGGAAGATGGCCTTGCGGCCGGTCTCCGGATGCGTGCGCACGATCGGATGCGCGACCGGCGGCACCTCGGCGGACTGCCTGGCGGTGAGCGGGTCCTCGCCGTGGCGGCGCTGCCGCGAGAACGTGAAATTGTGGATCGCGCGCTTGCCCTCGATCTTCTTCTTGATGTCGGCGGGCAGCATCTCGTAGCCGGCATACATGTCGGCGAATTGCGTCTCGCCGCCCTTGCCCGGCGGCGGCAGTTCCTCCGAATACATCATGGTCGCCTGCCCGGTGCGCTCCTTCCATGAGCCGTCGGTGTGCCAGTAGAGTGTGCCGCGGTCGGGATGCTTGCCGCTCGGCTTGCCGTCATTGTCCTTGTTCGACAGCATGTATATCTCGGGATGACCGTAGCCGTGGTACTGGCTGAGCACATGCACGTTCACTTCGCCGAAGTTCCGGGCGAAGGCGACTTGCGTGGCCGGCGGCAGATCGACGTCGCGGAAAAGGATCAGCTCGTAGTCGAGGAAGGCCTCGTAGACCTTGGCGAACATCGCCGGCGAAACCGCCTGCTCGAGCGTGATGCCGGTGATCTCGCAGCCGAGCGCCGGATGCAGCGGCGTGACCTGAAACGGCCAGTCGCGGCCAGCGTTTCTTGATTTGAGCTGAGCCTGAGCCATGACACCCTCCCGGAAAGGTTTTGGCGGCGGGAGTATGACAGCGTCCGCAGGGGCTTCCTAGCGGGGGCGCTTTCGCTCGACAGGGCGCGTTTTCGCTTCGTACCATCGCAACTGAGTCGCGGATGACCGCGAACCATCCGGCCCTTCCGGGCCTTGTCGACATGCGGGCCGGTATCTCGATGGACGCAGCGCTGAGCGGACTGAACGACGATCAGCGGCGCGCGGTCCTGCATGGAACCGACGCATCTGGCTTAGCTGGACCGCTGCTGATCATCGCCGGCGCCGGCAGCGGCAAGACCAATACGCTGGCTCACCGCGTCGCCCATCTCGTCGCCTGCGGCGCCGATCCGCACCGGATCATGCTGCTCACCTTCTCGCGCCGCGCCGCCGCTGAAATGCAGCGGCGGGTCGAGCGCATCGCGGCGCAGGCCCTCGGCCAAAAGGTCCCCGTCGGCGAAACGCTCGCCTGGTCCGGCACGTTTCACGCCATCGGCGCGCGGCTATTGCGCGACTATAGCGCCGACATCGGGCTCGACCCGGCCTTCACCATTCACGACCGCGAGGATTCCGCCGATCTGATGAACCTCGTGCGTCACGATCTCGGCTTTTCGACAACGGAAAACCGCTTCCCGACCAAGGGCACCTGCCTCGCGATCTATTCGCGGGCGGTGAATGCCGAACTCGTGCTTGCCGAAACACTCGCATCATTCTTTCCCTGGTGCGCGGAATGGGAGGCCGAGCTCAAGCAGCTCTTCGCCGCCTATGTCAAGGCCAAGCAGCGCCAGAACGTTCTCGATTACGACGATCTGCTGCTCTATTGGGCGCACATGATGGCCGAAGGCGCGGTGGCGCAGGACATCGCGGCGCGCTTCGACCACATCCTCGTCGACGAATATCAGGACACTAACCGCCTGCAGGCTTCGATCCTGCTGGGGCTGAAGCCGGACGGGCGCGGCCTCACCGTGGTCGGCGACGATGCGCAGTCGATTTATTCCTTCCGCGCCGCGACGGTGCGCAACATCCTCGATTTTCCCTCGCACTTCGCGCCGAAGGCCGACATCATCACGCTGGCGCGCAACTATCGCTCGACCCGCCCGATCCTCGAGGCCGCCAATGCGGTCATTGCGCTTGCCGCCGAGCGCTTCACCAAGAACCTGTGGTCGGAACGCGCCAGCGCCGAGCGGCCGTTCCTGGTGACGGTCGCCGACGATGTCGCCCAGGCCGGCTACGTCGTCGCGCAGGTGCTCGAAGAGCGCGAGCGGGGCACGCGGCTGAAATCGCAGGCGGTGCTGTTTCGCGCCTCGCAGCACAGCGCGGTGCTCGAGATCGAGCTTGCGCGCCGCAATATTCCCGTCCGCAAATTCGGCGGCCTCAAGTTCCTCGAAGCCGCGCACATCAAAGATGTCCTTTCGGCGCTGCGCTGGATGCAGAATTTGCGCGACCGCGTCGCCGGTTTCCGCGTCGCCCAGTTGATGCCGGGAATAGGACCCGGCACCGCATCAAAGCTGCTCGATGCGGTGGCGCATGGCGACCCGATCGCCGCGATCGGCAATTTCAGGCCACCGGCGGCGGCCGCTCACGCCTGGCCGGAATTCGCGGCGATGGCCCAAGCATTGCTCGCGGGCGATGCCGGCTGGCCGGCCGAACTCGATCTCATCTGCCGCTGGTACGCACCCCATCTCGACCGCATCCATGAGGACGCCGGCGCCCGTGCGCTCGACCTCGCCCAGCTCGCCGACATCGCGCAGGGCTACCCGAGCCGCGAGCGCTTCCTTACCGAGCTCACCCTCGACCCGCCGGACGCGACCAGCGACCAGGCCGGACCGCCGCTGCTCGACGAGGACTATCTGATCCTCTCCACCATCCATTCCGCCAAGGGCCAGGAATGGACCTCCGTCTTCGTGCTCAACACCGTGGATGGCTGCCTGCCGTCGGACCTCGGCGTCGGCTCGACGTCGGAGATCGAGGAAGAGCGCCGCCTGCTCTATGTCGCCATGACCCGCGCCAGGGACCATCTACACCTGATGGTGCCGCAGCGCTTCTACACCCACGGGCAGCGCAGCGGCGGCGACCGCCATGTCTATGCGCAGCGCACCCGCTTCATCCCGTCCGACCTTCTCGACCGTTTCGAGCGGCGAACCTGGCCCCCGGCTGCGGCGCATGGCAAGAGCACCCGGTCAGTGCGCGCGCCGATCGACGTCCGTGCCAGAATGCGCCGCATGTGGGGCTAGACCTCAAAACAAAGCCGGCGCCTTGCCGATCGGGATCGGCCCAAGAAGAATCGTTCCATCGTTGAAGCGCAGCGGCACCGTCACCGCGCGGCGGCCTTCGAGCGTCGTCTGCTC
>DATJYA010000368.1:0-6135 GCA_035499835.1 Pseudolabrys sp. | reverse complement strand
GCCAGACCGCTGTTGAGCAGCGCAGCGCGCGTGAGCGCAAGCTGCGTCACGGTCGCCGCTGCGGCAAAGCCGAGCCAGACCGCGGCGTAGCCCGCCGCGAGCATCAGCGGAGTGACGATGCGTTCGCCCTTGCGCGCGGCCGTGTCGGCGATCTGGGCGTAGGTGAGGATCATGGGGGCGGCACTCGGCAGCATCATCGCCAGCACCATCGCCGCCCACATTGAGGCGACGAGCGCGACGTCGGCCGCACTCAGCGGGCCAATCGCAGGACGGCAGATGACGGCGAAGGCGCCGGAGGGGCCGTCGCCGCTCGAAGTCATGAGGCCGAGCGCGAGCCAGCCGAGCGCCGTCAGCACGACAATGCATCCCCAGGCCATCAGCCTCGGCCGCGCGAAGGCCTGCCCAAGTCCGGCAGCGGCCGGCGGCAGATAGGCAAAACCCTGATCGGTGCGGTCGGTCATTGCGGCCATGGATAGCGCATCGCTGCGTGTGGTGCTAATCCGCTTAGCGGCAGGCAGGAGCGAAGCCCTTGATTTCGCGCAAACATCGCAATGGCAGCGTGATCGTGGTCGGCAGCGGCCCCGCCGGGCTGACGGCCGCGATTGCGTTGGCGGAATCCGGGATCGAGACGGTTCTCGCCGGCAAACGCCCCTCGCCGTCGGACAACCGCACCACCGCCCTGCTCGGCGGCTCGGTGACGGCGCTGTCAACGCTCGGCGTCTGGCCGCTCTGCGAGCAGCAGGCAGCGCCGCTCACAGTCATGCGCCTGGTTGACGATACCGGCCGGCTGTGGCGGGCGCCGGAGGTGAAATTCAGCGCCGGCGAAATCGGTCTCGAAACCTTCGGCTACAACATCGAGAACCAGCATCTGCTCGCCGCACTCTTGCAACGCGCCGGCGCCCTGCCGGCGCTGCGCATCGTCGAAGACGAAGTGACGGCCATCGAACCCGGCGCCGACGCGGTGGCCGTGACCGTGAACGGCGGCGAAACATTCGCGGCGTCGCTGGCGATCGGTGCCGACGGCCGCCGCTCGCTCTGCCGCCGGGCCGCCGGCATTGGCGTCGACGAGCGCAGCTACAAGCAGGTCGCGCTCACGCTTTGCTTTGCGCACAGCCGCCCGCATCACGACACCTCGACCGAATTCCACACCGCCGACGGGCCGTTCACGGTGGTGCCGCTGCCGGGCCGGCGCTCAAGTCTGGTCTGGGTGCTTGACCCTTATGACGCCGACGACATCGGCGCGCTCGACGACGATGAACTGTCGGCCGAGATCGAACGGCACTCGCACTCGATTCTCGGCAAGATCACTGTCGAGCCCGGCCGCGGCCGCTTTCCGCTGTCGATTGCCACGGCGCATCGTTTCGCCGCGCGGCGCATTGCACTGATCGGCGAAGCCGCGCATGTCATCCCGCCGATCGGCGCCCAGGGGCTCAATCTTGGGCTGCGCGATGCCGCCGCCATTGCCGAGCTCGCCGTCGCCGTCGCCGCCGAGCGCGACGGCGGCGATATGGGCGGCGATCCTGTGCTTGCGGCTTACGACAAGATGCGCCGTTCCGACGTCGCCGGCCGCACGCTGAGCGTCGACCTGCTCGGCCGTTCGCTGCTGAGCGATTTTCTGCCCCTTCAGGGGGCACGCGGGCTGGGCTTGTATCTTCTCGATCGTGTCGGCCCACTGCGCCGCGCCGTGATGCGCGAGGGCGTGTCGCCGTCCGCCGCTCAGCCGCGGCTGATGCGCGGCGAAGCGATTTAGCGTTCGAGCGGCGGCGCTTTTTTCGCCGCCGGTTTGTCTCGAAATTGCGGCGCGATCGGTAGCGGTACCGCCGGAAGCGTCTGCCCTGACGCCGTTACGACCGTGTGCGCGAACAGCCCGCGCTCGACGAAATGCGGGTCCTTGAGCGCCTGTTCGAGCGGCACCAGGATGCTGACGCAGCAATCGGCTCTGGCAAAGATCGGCTTCCATTCATCGGCGCTGCGCGCGGCGATCAGCCTGGCGACCGCTTGCTTGGTCGCGGCCGGATTTTTCGCGTCATCGACGAATTCCGCGGGCAGACCGATCGCCTTGGTGAACGCGGCCCAGAATTTCGGCTCCAGCGCGCCGCAGGCGACGAACTTGCGGTCGCTGGTCGTGTAAAGCTGATAGCGCGGCGAGCCCCCCGTGAGCCACATCTGCCCCGGCTTGGGAAACTGGCCGGTCGCCGCGCCGATCGCCAGCGCCGCCCAGCCGAAGGTGAACATGGCATCGGTCATGGCGATGTCGAGGTGACAGCCCTGCCCGCTCTGGTCGCGCGCGCGCAGCGCCAGCAGAATGTTGATCACGGCGGGAAAGCTGCCGCCGGCAATATCGGCGGTGAGCATCGGCGGCACCACGGGATGCTCGACCGGGCCCGGCTGCAGATCGAGCAGCCCGGTATTGCCGATGTAGTTGATGTCGTGCCCGGCTTCGCCCTCGCGCGGCCCGCTTTGGCCGTAGCCGCTGATCGAGCAATAGATCAGCCGCGGATTGATCGCGCGCAACCGCTCGTAGCCGAGGCCGAGCCGCGCCATCACCCCGGGGCGGAACTGTTCGAGCAGGATATCGGCACGCCTGATCAGCGGCATCAGCCGCTCGCGTTCGGCCACGTCCTTGAGGTCGAAGGTCTGGCTCGTCTTGCCGCGGTTGAGCAGCAGGAACGCCGCGCTCTCGCCGCCGACCATCGGCTGAAAATGCCGCGCGTCCTCGCCGCCCGGCCGCTCGATCTTGATCACCTCGGCGCCGGCTTCCGCCAGCATCAGCCCGGCGAGCGGCCCCGGCAGCAGCGTCGAGAAATCGAGAACGAGGAGGCCGGCGAGCGGTTGCATATGATCAATGAAACAACAAAGGCGGCAGCGCGCCGGTTTTCACCATCCACATCACGCTGGTCAGCGTTACCACGGAAACCAGCGTGCCAACCAGCACGGCGCTGGAGGCCTGCTCGACCCAGCTGTCGTATTGCCGCGCGAAGACGAAGACGTTGAGCGCCGGCGGCAGCGCCGCCATCAGCACCGCGGTATTGACCCAGATCCGGTCGAACGGCCCGAGCAGCGACAGCAGCAGAAACACCAGCACCGGATGCAGCACCAGCTTGACGCCGGTGAGGAACGGCACCTCCCACGGCATTTTCTTCAGCGGCCGCAACGCCACCGTCACGCCCAGGGCGAACAGCGCGCACGGCGCCGCCGCGTTCTGCAGGAATTGCATGAGCCGGTCGAGCGCAAGCGGCGGCTGGAAATGCATCGTTGCCGAGACGACGCCGAGCGCGCTGGCGACGATCAGCGGATGCAGCGCCACGCGCCGCACGACCTCAAGTGCAATGGCGCCGACGCTCATCGGCTGCGGCTGCGACACCGCCATCAGCAACGGCACGATGGTAAAGAGAACGATGTTGTCGAAGCAGAAGATCAGCGCCACCGGAACGGCGGCGCTCTGCCCCAGTGTCGCCAGTGCGAGGCCGGGACCCATATAGCCGATATTGCCGTAGCCGCCGGCAAGGCCGGCAATGGTCGACTCCGCGATATTGCCGTTGCGGATCGCCATGCCGATGCCGAACGACACTGAAAAGGCCCAGAACGTCGCCAGCGTGGTGGCGAAGATGAAATTGACCTGGCCGAGCTGGTCGAGCGGCGTCTGCGCCAGGATGCGGTAGAACAGCGCCGGCAGCGACACATAGACGATGAAGAAATTCATCCAGGCGAGCGCGGTGTCGGGGATCTGCTTGATCCGCCCGCAGGCAAAGCCGATGAAAATCAGCCCAAAGAACGGAAGTGCCAGATTAACAACGTCGATCATCCGCTTGCTCGGCCTGCCTTATTTTGCCGTTTGCTCACCCACGGACTTGGCGCGGGCTTTGCATTCCTCTAAAGGGCAGACGAGACCTTTGGAAGGACCTGATCCCGCGTGAAGCCCCCCCGCCATTTTTTCCAGCCGCTCGCCATCGGCGCCCCGGCCCCGATGCGCGAATTGCCGGTGCGGCTCGAGCGCATGATCCACTTCGTGCCGCCGCACAACGATAAGGTGCGCGCCAAGGTGCCGGAGCTTGCGCGCCAGGTCGACGTCGTGCTCGGCAACCTCGAGGACGCCATTCCGGTCGAGGCAAAAAAAGCGGCGCGCGACGGCTTCATCGCCATGGGCAAGGCCATCGATTTCGGCGCCACCGGCCTGTGGACGCGGATCAACGCGCTCAATTCGCCGTGGGCGCTCGACGATGTCACCGAAATCGTCGCCGCCATCGGCAGCAAGCTCGACGTCATCATGCTGCCCAAGGTCGACGGCCCCTGGGATATCCACTATCTCGACCAGCTCCTGGCGCAGCTTGAAGCGCGCCACAAGGTGACCAGGCCGATCATGATCCATGCCATCCTGGAGACGGCGCAGGGCGTCAATAACGTCGAGGCGATCGCCACCGCCTCGCCGCGCATGCACGGCATGAGTCTCGGCCCCGCCGACCTTGCCGCCTCGCGCGCCATGAAGACGACGCGGGTCGGCGGCGGCCATCCCGAATATAAAGTGCTGGCCGACGCGCAGGGGGAGGCGCCGCGCGCCGTTTATCAGCAGGACCTCTGGCACTATACGATCGGGAAGATGGTCGACGCCTGCGCCGCCGCCGGCATCAAGCCGTTCTATGGGCCGTTCGGCGATTTTGCCGATGGCGCGGCCTGCGAAGTGCAGTTCCGCAATGCCTTCCTCATGGGCTGCGTCGGCGCCTGGTCGCTGCACCCTTCCCAGATCGAAATCGCCAAAAAGGTGTTTGCCCCCGATCCCGCCGAAGTGGCCTTCGCCAAGAAGATCGTCGCCGCCATGCCGGACGGCGCCGGCGCGGTCATGATCGACGGCAAGATGCAGGACGACGCCACCTGGAAACAGGCCAAAGTGCTGCTGGACCTCGCCAAGCTGGTCGCCGCCAAGGACCCTGATATGAGCGCTCGCTATGGGCTCTGATCTGGCGAAAGCCGCGCCGAACGGTTAGATGGTCCGCGTATGAACAAGATCCGCATTGCCAAATACAAGATCGGCCAGGTGGTCAAGCACCGCATCTACTCGTTCCGTGGCGTGGTGTTCGACATCGACCCCGAATTCAACAATACCGAGGAATGGTGGCAATCGATCCCGCCGGATGTGCGCCCGCGCAAGGACCAGCCGTTCTATCATCTGTTCGCCGAGAATTCGGAAACCGAATACGTCGCCTATGTCTCCGAGCAGAACCTGTTGCCGGATAATTCCGATGCGCCGATCCGCCATCCGCAGGTCGCGCAGGAATTCATCCGCGACGAGGCCGGCGCCTACCGCCCACGCAACAATCAGATGAACTGAGCGCCGTCGCCGGCAAAGCAAAAGGCGCGGAGCCAGGCCCCGCGCCTTTTTCATCGATCGGACGCAATCTACTTCTTCGGCGCTGGAGCGGGCGCCGTGGGCGCCGCGGGAATTTGCGTCGCCGGCTGCTGGTTCTGGCTCTCCAGCTTCTTGCGCGCCTCTTCCGCCTTCTTCTGCAGTTCCTCTTGCAGCTTGCGCTGCTGTTCCTCGAACACCTTCGGGTCGGTCGGCGGCCCGTCATAGGCCTTGGCAAAATCGGCGAGCGGCAGCGGCAGGCTGATGGCGCTGCCCTGCATGTTGATCGCCTGAATGGTCAGCATCTGACCCTTCTTCATCTGCGCGATGGTGTCGGCGTTGACCTCGTAATCGGCCATGCAGCCGACGGGGAAGCAGATCGAGAACGGCGCGGTCGCCGGCTGGCCCTGGTCGATGATCAGGCGGGTGCCGGGGCGGAGCTGCATGCCGAGCGGCACGATCACGCGCAGCAGTTTGCGCGGGTCGCCTTGCGGCTCGACCAGTTGCACGACCGCGACCGGCATGCCGTTCTCCAGCCGGCCGTCCTTGGCCGTGGTGCAGACTTCCTTGGCATTCGGCTCGTTGCCCTTGCCGCAGACCTTCATCCACGGCGAATACATGAGCTGCGGCGCCTCCGCCTGCGGCGGTTGCTGTGCCGGTTGCTGCGGCGGCTGTTGCGCCTGCTGCGGGGCTGGTGCCGCGGGCTTGGCCTGGGTTTTCTTGTCGGTGGGTTTCGGCTGCGCGAGCGCCCCCGGCGCGGCAATGAGCGCGGCCCCGACGCCCAGGGCCGCCAA
>DATJYA010000367.1:0-3837 GCA_035499835.1 Pseudolabrys sp. | reverse complement strand
CCGCAACCAGTTGATGGCGCCGAAGGGCGCCAGCCTGAAGACGATCAAGTCGGTCGAGAGCCACGTCATGGCGCTCGGCCAGTGCCGCAAGATCATCCGCGAACTCAAGCTCAAGCCGGTCGTCGCCGCCGACACCGCGGGTTCGGCGCGCGAAGTCGCCGAGAGCAATGACCTGACGCGCGCGGCCATCGCCTCGCGGCTTGCCGCCGAGATCTACGGCCTCAACATTCTCAAGGAAAACGTCGAGGACGAGACCAATTCGACCACGCGCTTCATCGTGCTCTCACGCGAGAAGAAATGGGCGCCGCACGACAACGGCAAGACCATCACCACCTTCGTGTTCCGCGTGCGCAACGTGCCGGCGGCACTCTACAAGGCCATGGGCGGCTTCGCCACCAACGGCATCAACATGACCAAGCTGGAAAGCTACATGGTCGGCGGCAATTTCTTCGCCACGCAGTTCTATGCCGATGTCGAAGGTCACCCCGACGATCGCGCGCTCGTGTTCGCGCTGGAGGAGCTGCGGTTCTTCTCCAAGGAGTTGACCATCCTCGGCGTCTATCCGGCGCATCCCTTCCGCAATACGTTCAAGGAAGAGAAGGACTAGGGCGCGCCGCCGTTCACGCCTTGCTCCGCTCGCGCTCGTAGCGCTCGACAAACTTCGGCGACAGCTTGCGCAGCCGCTCCAAATCGATGCGGCCGGAGCGGGTGATATAGCTCATGGCGAAATCCACAGGTGCGAGCGGCATGTGCTCGGCGAAGCGCTCGTACCATTGCGCGCTGCCATCGGCGCCGGCGACGAGCTTTTCCACGACCGGCCGCCGCGCCGCCTCGTAGGCCGCGAGCGCCGCGCGCACGTCGCGGGGGTTTGCGGCGAGCGCCTTGTCGAGCGCCATCGCGTCTTCCATCGCCAGGCGCGTGCCCGAGCCGATGGAAAAATGCGCGGTATGCAGGGCATCGCCGATCAGCACGTATTTTCCGTGCGACCAGCGCGTGTTGCGCACCAGCGGAAACTGCCGCCAGATCGAGTTGTTGGAAATCAGCGGATGGCCGCCCAGAGCGGCGGCGAAGATCTTCTCGCAGAGTGAACGCGATTCCGAATCGAGCATGCGTTCGAAGCCGGCACGGGCGAATGTCGACGCGTCGGTCTCGACGATGAAGGTGCTGCGCCCCGCCGCGTAGCGGTAATGATGCGCGTTGAAATCGCCGAGCGGGGTGTGGCGGAAAGTCTGCGTCAGCGTATCGAACACCTTGCTGGTGCCGAACCAGGCGAAGCGATTGCTCAAATGCGAGACGCTGGCGCCGAACCAGTCGGCAAGGCTGCGCCGCACCAGCGAATTGACGCCGTCGGCGCCGACCACCACGTCGGCGTCTTCGAGCTCGTCAAGCGAGGACACCGGGCTGTCGAATTTCGGCTCGACGCCGACGGCCCGCGCCCGCGCCAGCAGAAGCTGCAGCAGCTTCAGCCGCCCGATTGCGGCAAAGCCGACGCCGTCGATGACGACGCGCTCGTTGCGGTGCACGAGCGTCATGTCGTTCCAGGTTTCCATCTGCGGCGCGAGCGCGGCGAAGGTTTCCGGATCGTCCTCGCGCAGGAATTCCAGCGCCCGGTCGGAAAACACCACGCCGAAGCCGAACGTGGCGCTCGCCGCGTTCTGCTCGATGATGGAGACGGTATTGAGCCCGGCGCGCCGCTTGATCAGGTAAGCGAGGTAGAGTCCGGCCGGCCCAGCGCCGAGGATGACGATACGCATGAGCTTTAGTCTTGCAGACCGCCCGCCGCCGCGAAAGCCAGGGCCTGTGCTAGCATAGGTCGCGACCGGGAGCGCGCGATGATCAAAACCGCCTTTGCCCTGACCTTTCACGTTCTCGCCGCCGTGGTCTGGGTCGGCGGCATGTTCGCGGCCTATCTCTGCCTGCGGCCAGCGGCCTCAGCGCTGGAAGCGCCGCAGCGGCTGGTGCTGTGGCGCAACTTCTTCGCCAGGTTCTTCCCCTGGGTCTGGGCGTCGGTGCTGGCGCTGGTCGCCAGCGGCTACTGGATGCTGCTCACCGGCTTCGGCGGCTTTGCCGGCGCGCCGCTCTACGTCGACCTGATGCAGACGATTGGCTGGGTCATGATTGCCCTGTTCGCCTTTCTGTTCCACGGGCCCTGGCTGGCGTTCAAGCGCGCCGTCGACGCCAGGGACTGGGCCGCGGCGGCACCGCAGCTCGACCGCATCCGCGACATTGTCAGGATCAATCTGCCGCTCGGCCTGATCGTGGTGGCGATCGGCGGTACCGGCCGCTACTGGGGCTTCTAGCCGACGTCAGATCGTCTGGTTGTACTCGCCCACCATGGGGAACGTGCGCAGCACGCTATCGACCGCCTTGAACATCTCGCGCATACGCGCTTCCGATACCGGGCTCTCGACGACGACGACCAATTCGGGCTTGTTCGAGGAGGCGCGCACCAGGCCCCAGGTGCCGTCCTCGACGGTGACGCGCACGCCGTTGACGGTGACCAGATCGCGGATCGGCTGGCCGAGGAACGGGCGGCCATCCGCCTTCATCGACTCGAAATGCTTCACCACCGCGTCGACCACGCCATATTTCTTCTCGTCGTCGCAGTGCGGCGCCATGGTCGGCGAACCCCAGGTTTTCGGCAGGTCCTTGCGCAGATCGGCCATGGTCTTCCCCGGATTGCGGTCGAGCATGTCGCACACCGCAAGGGCGAAGATCATGCCGTCGTCGTAACCGCGGCCGTAGGGCGCGTTGAAGAAGAAGTGGCCGGACTTCTCGAAGCCGGCAATGGCGCCGAGCTCGTTCACCCGCCGCTTGATGTAGGAATGGCCGGTCTTCCAGTAATCGGCCTTGACGCCGTTCGCCTTCAGCACCGGATCGGTGAGGAAAAGCCCGGTGGATTTCACGTCGACAACGAAAATGGTGTTCTTGTGCAGCGACGAGATGTCGCGCGCCAGCATGACGCCGACCTTGTCGGCGAAA
Organism: Pseudolabrys sp.; assembly: GCA_035499835.1. Taxonomy (GTDB): domain Bacteria; phylum Pseudomonadota; class Alphaproteobacteria; order Rhizobiales; family Xanthobacteraceae; genus Pseudolabrys. The sequence goes on along the minus strand of DATJYA010000367.1, from coordinate 855 downwards.
ATCTCCTCGCCCTCGTTATCGACCACGCCGCAGCGGTCGCCATCGCCGTCGAAGCCCAAGGCCACATCGGCGCGGCTGACCAGCACCGCATCGCGCATGGCGTGCAGCATCTTCATGTCTTCGGTATTGGGATTGTAGCGCGGAAAGGTGTGGTCGAGCTCGCAGTCGAGCGGCACCACCTCGCAGCCGATCGCCGACAGGATCCGCGGCGCAAAAGCGCCGGCGGTGCCGTTGCCGCAGGCGGCGACGACCTTGAGCTTGCGCTTGAGCTTCGGCCGCTTGGTCAGATCGGCGATATAGCGCTCGGGGAAATCTTCGACGAAGGCGAAACTGCCGCCGCCCTTCAGGTCGAATTGCGCACCCAGCACGATCTCCTTCAGCCGCTTCATCTCCACCGGCCCGAAAGTGAGCGGGCGATGAGCGCCCATCTTCACCCCGGTCCAGCCATTGTCGTTGTGCGAGGCGGTGACCATGGCGACGCAGGGAACGTTGAGTTCGAACTGCGCGAAATAGGCCATCGGCGTGATGGCGAGGCCGATGTCGTAGACCTTGCAGCCGGCAGCCATCAGCCCGGAGGTCAGCGCCATCTTCACCGAAGCCGAATACTCACGGAAATCGTGGCCGGTGACGATCTCCGGCTTCACCCCCATTTCGCGGATCAGCGTGCCGAGCCCCATGCCCAGCGCCTGCACGCCCATGAGGTTGATTTCTTTTTCCAGCAGCCAGCGCGCGTCGTATTCGCGGAAGCCGGTCGGCTTCACCAGCGGCGAGGACTCGTAGGCATAGGTGTTGGGGGTCAAAGCGGACTTCGGCTTGGGAAACATCAAAACCTCAAATCGGGACGGAGCAATATTC
>DATJYA010000366.1:0-4228 GCA_035499835.1 Pseudolabrys sp. | reverse complement strand
GCAGGAACCGTGCTGATGCGGGGATGTTGAAGACGTTGGGTTTTGCGGCAGGCATCGACGGGAATCATACACGGTTAAATTGGAGTCGTGTCCCGGATGCGGTGCAGCGCGTTAGCGGTGCGCCGCTGATCCGGGACCCCGACCCCTGGAAGAAAGCTGGGTCCCGGGTCTGCAGCGCACCACTTCGTGATGCGCAGCGCCCGGGACAAGAGTGGCTATCTATCCCGTGCTGGCGCGGATCGCGGCTTCGGCGCCGGCGATGGCGTCCGGCGTGCCGACATGCATCCACAGGCCTTCGAGGCGCAGGCCGTAGAGACGGCCGGCCTCGATGGCCCGCGTGAACAGGTCGGTCAACGGGAACTCGCCCTGCGGCGCGCCGGCAAACAGCGTCGGCGTGAGGATTGCCGCGCCGGCGAAGACGAAGGGCGCGACCTCGCGTTCGCCGCGCGCGCGCAGACGGCCGTCCGGCGCCATGGTGAAATCGCCGCGCCCGGCATAGCCGATGCTACCGGTGGTCGGCGCCAGCAGCAGCAGCGCGTCCATCGCTTCCGGCTCGAAGGCCTCGGCGAGGCGCGTCAGGTTCGGCTTGACGCCGTCGACCCAGATGGTGTCGGCGTTGAGATGGAAGAACGGCGCGTCGCCGAGCTGCGGCAATGCCTTGACCACGGCGCCGCCGGTGCCGAGCAGCAGGCCGCGCTCGTCGGAAATCACGATCCGCGGACTGGTGCGGGCCGCCAGATGCTTCTGCAGTTGATCGGCGAAGTGATGCACGTTGACCACGGCGCGCTCGACGCCGGTAGCGGCGAGGCGATCGAGCACATAGTCGATCAGCGCCTTGCCGTCGACCTCGACCAGCGCCTTGGGCCGGCGTCTGGTGAGCGGGCGCATGCGCGTGCCGAGGCCGGCGGCGAGCACCATCGCGTTGCGGGGCGTCAATTGCATGGCGGTCGCGCTCATGCGTTTCTAAGACTTCAGCGCCGGCACGTTGATGGCGTACCAGGCGGCCAGCGACACCAGCGCCGGATGCGCCAGCGAACGCTGCAGGTAGGCCCATACCCGCGGCATATGACGCAAATATTGCGGCTTGCCGTCGCGGGCGTCGAGGCGGGCGAAAATGCCGAGAATCTTGGAGCAGCGCTGGGCGGCCAACGTCGCATAGGCCCTGGCGAAATGGGCGGCGTCGAAGCGGCGGTCGATGGTGCGGCGGACGCTGGTGTAGCGGGCCAGCAGCGCAATCTCGATCATCTCCGGCACGTCGACGCGGGCATCGAGCAGCAGCGAGGCCAGATCGTAAGCGGGCGAGCCGATGACGGCGTCCTGGAAGTCGAGCAGGCCGATGCGGGCGATGCCGCTGCGCGCGGGCAGCCACATCAGGTTCGGCGAATGATAGTCGCGCAGCACCCAGGTGGCGGGGCCCTCGATGACGGGAATGAGAGCGTCGCGCCAGAGGCTGACATAGGCCTCGCGCATGGACGGCGAGATCGTCGTCTCGAGCCGCGGTACATACCAGTCGAGCAGCAATTCGACCTCGATCAGCAGCGCTTCGAGGTCATAGCGCGGCAGCCGGTAGTCGACGCCCGGCTCGACCTCGAGCGTGTCCGGCAGCGCCATGCTGTGCAGCGCCACCAGCGCGTCGACGGCCACCTCGTAGCGCGCCTCGATCGGCGCCGGTGGATCGCCGGCAACCACCGGCTCGTTGCCGAGATCCTCGAGCAGCAGCAGGCCGGCCTCGCGGTCGGCGGCGACGATCGCCGGCGCGGAAAAGCCGCGCTCGCGCAGGCCCCGCGTCATGGCGACGAAGGGCGTCACGTTTTCGGCAAGATGGGCGATGGCACTGTAGGGCTTGCCGTCCCGCACCGGCGGTCCGTCCGGGCGGCGCGGCGAGTTCATCAGGATAAAGGTTGTTCCGCCGCGCGCGAGCCGCTCGTAGGAGCGCGTCGAAGCATCGCCCTGGATGCGCTGACGTGTCGCCGCAGCAAAGCCGTTGGCGTCGAGGAAACGGCGGATGGCGGCGATACGCTCGACGCGCGCCGCCATGGCGCCGTAGCCGGTCACGCACGCATTGCGGAAAGTCGGCCCGTGCTGCGGCGACAGCGTCAGCGTCACGTCGAGCCGGTCGGCGGGCAGAGAGCCGGCGGCGCGGTCCGGCCATTCCAGAAGCATGACGCCGCGCTCGGCGGCGTCCTCGAAGCCGAGCTCGGCGAGCTCGGCCGGGCCCGATAACCGGTAGAGGTCGGCATGCACCAGGGTCAGGCGCGGCAGTTCGTAGACCTGCATCAGCGTGAAGGTCGGGCTCGGCACCTCGATCGTCTGGTCGCCGGCGAGATGGCGGATCAGGGCGCGCGCAAAGGTCGTCTTGCCGGCGCCGAGATCGCCCGATAGCGTGATCAGGTCGCCCGGCTCGATCAGCGCGGCGATATCGGTCATCAGCCGCAGCGTCGCCTGCTCGTCGGCGAGCGCCAGCGTGAAGCTCGCGCCGCCGGAGGTGAGGGAAAACATCGAATCATCCACCCTGTCGCCCGCTTTATAGGCGGCACGGGAGGGAGAGTCAGCGCGCCAGCAGCGGCCGTGGCATTCCGGAGGTTCCGGCCGCGCCGCTTTGCCGGCGCTTGCGGCACGCCACGAAGGCTAGTTGGCCATATGCGAACGTGGCGCGCGCGCCTCGATCGCGGTGCCGAAGACATGATCCCACAGGCTGGTGGTCACGCCGAAATTGCCACTATGGGAGAGGTGGTGATGCCGTGCATGGCGCAATCGCGCGCGGTAAAGGTAGGAATTGCGCCGCGGCTGCCAATGGTGGGTCGCGTAGTGCACGAAGACGTACCACAAATAACCGGCGACAAGGCCCGCCGTCGCTGCGGTGCCGAGGTCAAAACCGAGCAGGGCGCACAGCGGGCTGGCGACCGCGATCAAACCGACCAGCGCGCTCGCCCAGGCCGGCGTGCCGATCAGTTCCTGCGGCTCCTCATGGTGGCGCTCGTGAATGACGGAGAGAATCGGCGCGTGATGGAAAAATACGCGGTGCAGCAGATATTCGATCAGCGTCCAGGCAAACAGCCCGGCACCGAAGACCAGGAGCCATGCCACCGGCCGCTCCGGCGTCGAGCGGTGGAACGCATATAGCGTCGCGGCGATGACCAGCGGGGGGAACAGCAGGAATTCGGAAAAATAACCGAACTTGCTCATCTTCATGGGAGAAGCCCAGACGTCGGATCATTCGCCCCCGAATACCCAATAGCATCCTATCAGCGACATGGCTTCGGTTAAAGAACGCCTCTGGCAACGCCGGCCATGCCTGACGAGAATGCCATGCGTTTCCCACGGATAATTTGCGGTGCTTGCGATGGTTCCGCGTTGCCGGATATGGCGGGCGGTTACCGCTGTATTATGCCGCGGTCTGCTTGGCCGCCTGTGCCGTGGGGAAAACGCACGTCACCGTGGTTCCCTGCCCGAGCACCGAGTCGATCTTGACGCTGCCGCCGTGCAATTCGACGAACGAGCGCACCAGCGACAGGCCTAGCCCGGTGCCGCGATGGCCCGAGCCGCGCGAGTCGGTCTCGAACCAGTCGAACACCTTGTCCCTGGCTTCGGGGGGAATACCGGGCCCGCGGTCGGTGACGGTGAACACCACGGCGTCCGGCCGCCGCTCGGCGGACAGCGTCACGGTCGCATCCGGCGGCGAGAAGCCGACGGCGTTGGACAGCAGGTTGAACAGGATCTGCCGCAGCCGCCGCTCGTCGGCGGTGAAGCTGCCGATGCCCGCCGGCACGCGGAGGTCGAGCCTGATGTGATCCTTCGCCAGCCGGTCCTGCACGCCTTCGGCGGCGGCCTCGACGCTGGCGTGGATATCGACCTGCGTCAGGCTCAAGGTCATGGCGCCGGCGTCGATGGTGGCAAGGTCGAGGATGTTGTTGATCAGCGCCAGCAGCGCGTTGGTCGAGGCGGTAATGTAGCCGAGATATTCGCGCTGCTTGTCGGTCAGCGGGCCGAAGTTCGGATCACCGAGGAAATGCGCAAAGCCGATGATGTTGGTCAGCGGCGAGCGCAGTTCGTAGGAGACGTGGTGGACGAATTCGATCTTGATCTCGTCAGCCTCTTCCAGCGCCTCGTTGCGTTCGCGCAGCACGCGCTCGACATTCACGGTGTCGGTGACGTCCTGGAAGGTGACCAGCGTCGCCCCGTCGGGCAGCGGCATGGTGGCAAAATCGATGACCATGCCGTCGCGCCG
>DATJYA010000365.1:0-4509 GCA_035499835.1 Pseudolabrys sp. | reverse complement strand
GCTGGCCGCCACGCAGGGCGCCGATCTCGTCGTTTTTCCCGAACTGTTCATCGCCGGCTATCCGCCGGAGGATCTGGTGCTCAAGCCGGCGTTCCAGGCCGCCTGCCACGCGGCCGTCGAGGCGCTTGCCCGCGAGACGGCCGCGCCGGGACCGGCTCTCTTGCTTGGTACGCCATGGCTCGACGCCAGCAAGCTCTACAACGCCGTGGCGCTGCTTGACGGCGGCGCCATCACGGCGCTGCGCTTCAAGGTCGACCTGCCGAATTACGGCGTCTTCGATGAGAAGCGGGTGTTCGCACCCGGCCCGATGCCGGGGCCGGTCAGCTTCCGCGGTGTGCGGCTTGGCTTGCCGATCTGCGAAGATATCTGGGGCGAGGAAGTCGTCGAGTGCCTCGCCGAAACCGGCGCCGAGCTGCTGGTGGTACCCAACGGCTCGCCCTATTGGCGGCAGAAAGGCGATGTGCGCCTCAATATCGCGGTGGCGCGCGTCACCGAGCAGGGGCTGCCGACGGTTTACGTCAATCAGGTCGGCGGCCAGGACGAACTGGTGTTCGACGGCGTATCGTTCGGCCTGCATGCCGACTGCTCGCTCGCCTTCCAGCTCGCCGCGTTTCAGGAAGCCGTGGTCACCACGCATTGGCAACGGCGCGGCTCGACTTGGCGCTGCGAGGACGGGCCGAAGGTTGCCGCCGTGGAGGCGGATCGCGCCGACTATGCCGCCTGCGTTCTTGGCTTGCGCGATTACGTCAACAAGAACGGATTCCCCGGCGTGGTGCTGGGTCTGTCCGGCGGCGTCGATTCCGCACTTTGCGCGGTGATGGCGGTCGATGCGCTCGGCGCCGATCGCGTGCGCTGCATGATGCTGCCCTACAAGTTCACGTCCCAGGAATCGCTCGACGATGCCGCCGCCTGCGCCAGGGCGCTGGGCGTGCGCTACCAGAACCTGCCGATCGCGCCGGCGGTGGAAGGGCTCGAAGCGGCGCTGCAGCCGGCCTTCAGCGGGTTGCCGCGCGACGTCACCGAGGAAAACCTGCAGGCGCGCGCGCGCGGTACGATGCTGATGGCGCTGTCCAACAAGTTCAACCTCATGGTGGTGACCACCGGCAACAAGTCGGAAATGTCGGTCGGCTACGCGACGCTCTATGGCGACATGAATGGCGGCTTCAATCCGATCAAGGACCTCTACAAGACCGAGGTGTTTCGCTTGTCGCGGCTGCGCAACGGCTGGAGACCCGAAGGCGCGATGGGCCCGGCCGGCCCGGTGATCCCGGACAACATCATCACGCGGCCGCCGACCGCCGAATTGCGCGAGAACCAGAAGGACGAGGATTCGCTGCCGCCCTATGCGGTGCTCGATCCGATCCTGGAGCGGCTGGTCGAGCGCGAGGAGCCAATCTCGGCGATCGTTGCCGCCGGCTTCGAGCAGGCGACTGTCGTGCGCGTTGAGCGCATGCTCAACATCGCCGAATACAAGCGCCGCCAGGCGGCGCCGGGCGTGAAGGTGACGCTGAAGAATTTCGGCCGCGACCGGCGTTATCCGATCACCAACCGTTTCCGCGATCCGGGCACGCCGCTGGCGGCGCCCAATGCCTCGCCGGTCAGCGGCAAGCCGGCGAAAAGCGAAGCCTTCGATTTCTGATAGCGTCTAGCGAACCGGCAGGAAAGTCGGGCCGACGGTGCGCACGCTGCGCTTGGTCGGATCGACCTCACCGGGGGCCTGCACCAGCGCCGAGTCGCTTGCCTCCGCCGGCTTGGCGCCGGGCTTGAGCGGTTTGCCGTCGGCGCCGCGCGGCTGCGACAGGCGCTTGGCGCTCTGATCGGTGACGACCACATCGCCCGGTGCGACCGTATCGTCCGGGCCGTTGACCTTGAGCGCGTCGGCCCAGCTTTCGCCCGGGCGCCGGCAGCTGCAGGCGGGCGAGAGCGCCTTGCGGTACTGGAACGCAGCCGGCAATTCGGTGTAGAGGCGGCCGTTGAGCGAGACGGCCTGCGATACGTCCTCGCCGGGATTGTGGTAGGTGTAGAGTTGCACTTCCGCCGCCGGGCACATGCGCTGGCATGTCGCCTCGTCGTCACGGAAATGGTCCTGCGTCGTTGAAAACGAGATCGGGAAGTAGAAGCCGTCGCAGCTGCGCACGCAGACGGTGCGATAGGTGCTGCCGACCGGCCCCGACGGCGAGAACGGCGCGCTATTGTTTCCGAACAGCCGGTCGAAGAAGCCGCCCTGCTGGCCGGCCAGCGCCGCCTGCCGGTATTGCGGGCCGCAGTTGTTGTCGGCGAGTGCGATCAGCAGCGAGCGTCGCGCCTCGGCGCGCTCGGTGGTGCCGCCGTTAAGTTGCTCGAGGCTATGCCGCGTGGTTTCAATCGCCGCCCGCTGCTGGTCGATCTGCTGGTTGAGGCCGCTGCACTGCGGCGGCGCGCTGGTGAAGATGGAGAAGAAGCCGCCGTTCTGGCAGCCCATGCGGCGCGCCTGCGCCAGGTTCTTGTCGAGCTCGAATTGCTGGCGGTTGAGCGCATCCTCGGCGCGGCGGATCTGATCGGCGCGCGTCGGATCCTCGGTGCCGCGATCGACATTGGCAAGCTGCGCCTCCAGCCGCTGGCATTGCGGGTTTGGCGCCTGCGCGGCGGCGCCTGACGCAAGCAGCATCGCGGCCGAGGCGAAGAGGAAGGATCTCATGACGTGCACATTAGCGTCTTGAGAGGGTTGGCGCGAGCCTTCTCATCCACGGGCATTCGACGCCTCCGCGCGCAGATTCCATAACACGCCGGAAATGATGATCATGGCACCGAGCAGCACGAAGATGTCGAGCTTTTCATCGTAAAACGCCCATCCCACCACCGCGATCAGCGGTATGCGCAGGAAATCGAGTGGAACCACGAGCGTAGCATCGCCGGCGCGAAAGGCGTTACTAAGGCAATAATGCGACGTCAGCCCGGCGACGCCGACGCCGAGTATTGCGGGTAGTTGCGCGGCATGCAGGCGCAGGAATACCGCCGGATCGCTCCCGGCGAGCGATAGCGGCAACTGGATGATCGCCATCCAGAACAGGATGCCGAAGGTCGTTTCGGTCATGGTCAGTTTCTTGGTGGTGATCATGGTAATGGCGTAGCCGAAGGCGGCGAACAGCACCAGCAGAGCCGCCGGATTGAAGCTGGCAATGCCGGGCCGCAGAATGACCAGCACGCCGGCAAGCCCGAGCACGACGACGCCGAGCCGGCTGGGAGTCATCCGCTCCTGCAGGAACCAGACCGCAAGCACGGCGGTCCAGGCGGGCATGGTGAATTCAAGCGAGAATACGGTCGCCAGCGGCAACATGGTCAGCGCCACCGCCCAGGCATATTGCGAGACATAGTGGATGACGTTGCGCAGCAGATTGAGTTTCATGCGCCGCGGCAGCGTGTAAGGGCGCAGCTCGGGGCGCGCGAGCAACAGCACCGCCAGCACGAGAAGCGCGACGGCGCTGCGGACGGCGAGAATCTCGAAGATCGAAAGTCCGCCGCGCGAGAGCTCGCGAATGGACACCGCCATCGCCGAAAACGACAGCAAAGCGCCAAGCATCCAAAAGACGACGCGGGCAAGCTTGTTGATGGCCACGTTTGCGTTTCGCCGATGCCTAGAGGGGAAGGGACGTTCGCTCTTAGCAGGGGGGCATTGTCCGTGTCACTCGGCGTCCGGCTGGTTTTCCGGCCGCGCCTTGTCGAAAGCGGACAACCTCAGGCAGGCGGCGTCGACGGCGACGATCTTGGGAAATGCCTCGAGCGGCACCTTGAGCCGCCGCGCGTTGAACACCTGCGGCACCAGGCAGAGATCGGCGAGCGTCACCCGCCCTCCGAACGCATAGGGGCCGGGCTCGATCATCGCCTCCAGCGCGGCAAAACCCTGCAACACCCAGTGGTGATACCAGGCGTCGATCTCCGGCTGCTCATGCTTGAGTTGCCGCTTGATGTATTGCAGAGCCACCAGATTGTTGAGCGGATGAATATCGCAGGCGATCAGCTGCGCGATGCTGCGCACCTTGGCGCGATCGAGCGCCTCGGCCGGCAGCAGCGGCGGGTCGGGATTGGTCTCATCGAGATATTCGATGATCGCCAGCGATTGCGTGAGCACCTCGCCGCCGGACAACGCCAGCACCGGCACCCGCATCTGCGGATTGACGGCGACGAAGTCCGGCTTGCGCTGCTGGCCGCCGTCCCTGGTGAGATGGATCGGCACCATCTCGTAGGGCAGGCCCTTGAGATTGAGCGCAATGCGCACGCGATAGGCGGCCGACGAGCGGAAGTAGGAATAAAGCTTCACGGAAGACGTTCCCCGGCAGATGGCCTGTCAATCTAGCCGCGTGCCGGGTCCTTGGCGAGATCGGCGTTCAGTTGCTCCGAGCGTTCGGTGAGCTGTTGCAGCGCCCGTTCGAGGGCTTCCCGGTCGGCCGGATCGACGACCTCCACAAGCTTCCGCGCAAAGTCGAGCGCGACCGGCGCGGTTTCGCGGTAGATGGCCTCGCCGGGCGGCGT
>DATJYA010000364.1:0-5785 GCA_035499835.1 Pseudolabrys sp. | reverse complement strand
ACCGAATTTTAGCCACGACATTGCCGCGCTTGGCGCGTTCGGGCATGCTGTTGCGACGCACAACAATCATTCGGAAACCATGCAATGCGAATGCGCGGTGAATTGCCCAAGGCGCTGATCGCCTGGTCGAGCGGCAAGGACAGCGCCTGGGCACTGCATGAGGCGCGGGTGAGCGGCGCGTTCGACGTGGTCGGCGCATTGACCACGGTCACCGATGCCTTCGCCCGTGTCAGCATGCACGGCGTGCGCGAGGAATTGCTGCGCGCGCAGCTCGATGCCGCCGGGCTGCCGGCGACCGTCGTGCGCATTCCCTATCCGTGTCCGAACGACATCTACGAACGCGAAATGGCGAAGGCCATGAACGAGGCCAGGGCGCGCGGCGTCACTCACGTCATTTTCGGCGACCTGTTCCTCGAAGACATCCGCGCCTATCGCGAGGCGAAACTGAAGGACGTCGGGCTGAAGCCGGTGTTTCCGCTGTGGCTCAAGCCGACCGCGGATCTGGCGCGTGAGATGATTGCCGCCGGCGTCGAGGCGCATCTCTCCGTGGTCGATTTGAAAAAACTGCCGGCAGCGTTTGCCGGCCGCCGTTTCAACGGCGAGTTGCTGAGCGACCTGCCGGCGAGCGCCGATCCTTGCGGCGAGAACGGCGAATTTCATTCTTTCGTGTCGGCGGGTCCGATGCTGGCGCGAAAAATTCCGGTCAGCGTCGGCGAGACCGTCGAGCGCGAAGGCTTTGCCTTCGCCGATTTGGTGCCGGCGTAGTTCTTCTTGTCGTCACCGGGCTTGTCCCGGTGACCCCGCTTGGGAAGGCAAAGCATTGCGTCCCCGATCGAGATGGCCGGGACAAGCCCGGCCATGACAACAAAGAGTTCACCCCCGCAGCACACCGCCGGTGCGCTTGCCGACCTCGGCGACGATGCGCGCGGCCAGCGCATCGATCTCGGCATCGGTCATGGTCTTCTCGCGCGGCTGCAGGGTGACGGCGATGGCGATCGACTTCTTGCCCGGGTCGATGCCCTTGCCCTTATAGACGTCGAACACGGTGATGTTCGTGATCAGCTTGCGGTCGACGTTCTGCGCCGCGCGCACGATGTCGGCGGCCTTCACGCTGCGCTCGACCACGAAGGCGAAATCACGCGTCACCGGTTGGAACGGCGACAATTCGAGCATGGCCTTGGCCCGCGTCGCCTTCGCCTTGGGCTCGGGAATTTTCTCCAGGATTACCTCGAAGCCGGTGAGCGGGCCTTCCGCCTTCAGCGCTTCGAGCACGCGCGGATGCAGCTCGCCGAAATGGCCGAGGATGTTCTGCGGGCCGATCTGAATGGTGCCCGAACGGCCGGGATGGAACCAGGCCGGCCCGCCGGGCACGACCTGCAGCGCTTGCATCGGGCTGCCTGCAGCCGCGAGCACGGCGAAGGCATCGGCCTTGGCGTCGAAGGCATCGACCGGCTTGGTGCCCGACCAGTGGCGGCCGATGCCGGCGCTGGTCGCCAGCGCGCGGCGCACGCCGGTCGCTGCGGTAACCTGATCCTCGGGCCGGTCGCCTTTGAAGATCTGCCCGACCTCGAACAGCGCCACGTCGGCAAAGCCGCGGTCGGCGTTCTTCTGCGCCGCCATGATCAGCCCGGGAATGAGGCTCGGCCGCATGTCGGAGAGTTCCGCCGCGATCGGATTGGCGAGCGCAAGCTGGGCCTGACCGCCGCCGAACAGTTCGGCTTCGCGCTTGGACACGAACGACCAGGTGACCGCCTCGACGAGCCCGCGCGCGCCGAGCGCGCGTCTGGCCTTGCGGGTGCGGCTCTGGATGGCGGTGAGCACGGCTTTTCGCGCCTGCTCGCCGCGCGGGAACGGCGTCGAGGGCACGCGGTCGACGCCGACGATGCGCACGATCTCCTCGACGATGTCGGCGCGGCCGCGCACGTCCGGCCGCCACGACGGCACCGCGACCTTGATTTTCTCGCCCTGGCCGGCGGCGAAGAAGCCGAGCTTCTCCAGCACGCGGCGCGCCTCGGCGAGCGGCAGCTTGAGGCCGGACAGCCGCGGCAATTCGCTCAAGGGAAAATCGATCACGGTTTCCTTCGGCGTCGGATCGCCGGCAACGACGTTTTCCGATGGCTCGCCGCCGCAGAGCTCGATGACCATCTGCGTCGCCAGTTCGAGGCCCGGCAGCATGAAATTCGGGTCGACGCCGCGCTCGAAGCGGTAGCGCGCGTCGGAATTGATGCCGAGCTGACGTCCAGTCTGCGCGATGTTGAGCTCGTTCCACAGCGCCGACTCGATCAGCACGTCGGTGGTGTTCTCGTCGCAGCCCGACGCCTCGCCGCCCATGATGCCGGCCAGCGATTCGACGCCCTTGTCGTCGGCGATCACGCACATCGCCTCGTCGAGCGTGTAGGTCTTGCCGTCGAGCGCCAGTACCTGTTCGCCGTTTCTGGCGCGGCGCACGACGAGATTGCCGTGCACCTTCTTGGCGTCGAACACGTGCAGCGGCCGGCCGCGGTCGTAGGTGATGAAGTTGGTGATATCGACCAGCGCATTGATGGGGCGCAGGCCGATGGCGGTGAGCCGCTTCTGCAGCCAGTCGGGCGAGGGGCCGTTCTTGACGCCGCGCACGAGACGCAGGCCGAAGGCCGGGCACAGCGGAGCGGCTTCGATGGTCACCTTGACCCGGCAGGGGAACGTGCCCTTGACCGGCTTCACCGTGCGGTCCTTGAAGGTGCCGATGGAAGTTGCACCGAGATCGCGGGCGATGCCGTTGACGCCGGTGCAGTCGGGGCGGTTGGGCGTGAGGTTGATCTCGATCACCGGCTCGCCGAGCGCGGCATATTCGGCGTAGCTCTTGCCGACCGGCGCGTCGGCCGGCAGATCGATGATGCCGTCGTGATTGTCGGAGATTTCAAGTTCGGCTTCCGACATCAGCATGCCGCGGCTTTCGACGCCGCGGATGGTGCCGACCTGAAGCGTGATGTTCTTGCCGGGGATGAAGGCGCCGGGCGCCGAGAACACGCCCTTCATGCCGGCGCGTGCGTTGGGCGCACCGCACACCACCTGGATCGGCTGGCCGGTCCCGGTATCGACCATGCAGACGCGTAGGCGATCGGCGTTGGGGTGTTTCTCGGCGGAAATCACCGACGCGATGACGAACGGCTTGAGCAACGCCGCCTTGTCCTCGACGCGCTCGACCTCGAGCCCGATCATGGTGAGCTTGTCGACGATCTCGGCCAGTGAGGCGTCGGTGTCGAGATGCTCCTTGAGCCAGGGCAGGGTGAACTTCATGACGCTGACTCGGCGCTGGTCTCCCTCCCCCGCTTGCGGGGAGCTGCGCGACGGGCGGCCGTTTGAGGGTTCCCTCCCCCCTTGTGGGGGAGGGACGGGGAGGGGGGTGCGTTTTGCGCTTCAATACGAATGGCTTCAACAACCCCAGCCAAATTGCGCAATACCTGTTCGTTGCCAAATCGAAGCACTTTGAATCCTTGCGATCTGAACCACGCGTCGCGTACCGCGTCATTGCGCTGACAATCAGCGAAATCGTGCGTTTCGCCGTCCAGCTCGACGACTAAGGGGGCGGAGTGGCAAACGAAATCGGCTACGAAGTGACGCATAGGAACTTGGCGTCTAAACCCCAGGCCATCAATGTGATGGGCTTTTAGATACCGCCGCAGCAACGTCTCGGCGCGCGTCATCGTTCGGCGGAGAGATTTCGCCCGGTGGCGCTGCTGTTGGTTGACGGCTGCGTGTGGCATGTGCGGTCACCCCCCTCCCGAGCCCTCCCCCACAAGGGGGGAGGGAACAGGCCGAGTGCGCGGCAACGTCGGACGAATATTTTCGCGCTTCACGAACTCAACCCTCCCGCCAGCGTCGGGAAGTCGAGCGGGCGGAAGCCGTAATGCGCCAGCCAGCGCACGTCGGCCTCGAAGAAGGCGCGCAGGTCGTGCATGCCGTATTTCAGCATGGCGATCCGGTCGATCCCCATGCCCCAGGCAAAGCCCTGGTACTCGTCCGGATCGAGCCCGCAATTGCGCAGCACGTTGGGATGCACCATGCCGCAGCCCAAAATCTCCAGCCAGTCCTCGCCCTCGCCGAAGCGGATCTCGTCCTTGCCGCGCTTGCACTGGATGTCGACTTCCAGCGACGGCTCGGTGAACGGAAAGAACGACGGGCGGAAGCGCATCTTGACGCTGTCGACCTCGAAGAAGGCCTTGCAGAATTCTTCCAGAATCCACTTGAGGTGGCCGAGATGCGAGCCCTTGTCGATGACCAGGCCCTCGACCTGGTGGAACATCGGCGTGTGCGTCTGGTCCGAGTCGCTGCGGTAAGTGCGGCCCGGGCAGATGACGCGGATCGGCGGCTTCTGCGAAAGCATGGTGCGCACCTGCACCGGCGAGGTGTGCGTGCGCAGCAGCAGGCGCGAGCCGTCGGCTTTCCGCGGAAAGTAGAACGTGTCGTGCATGTCGCGGGCCGGATGGCCTTCGGGGAAGTTCAGCTTGGTGAAGTTGTAGTCGTCGGTCTCGATGTCGGGGCCTTCGGCGACGGCAAAGCCCATGTCGGCGAAGATGGCGGTCAATTCGTCGGTCACCTGTGTGATCGGATGCACGCGGCCGATTTCCGCCGGCGCCTCGCGCACCGGCAGCGTGACGTCGACCGTCTCGGTGTTGAGCCGTGCATCGAGCGCGGCGTTGGCGAGGGCTTGTTTGCGTTCGGCGATTGCGGCGTTGACCTTGTCCTTGAGGCCGTTGATCGCCGGGCCTTGCACCTTGCGTTCGTCCGGCGTCATCGCGCCCAGCGTCTTCAGCAACGCGGTGATCGCGCCGCTCTTGCCCAGCGCGGCAACGCGCACGGCTTCGAGCGCCGCCTCATCCTTCGCGGCGGCGACGCCGGCGAGCAGGTCATTTTCCAGTTGTGCGATGTCAGCCATTGGTTTTGCGGCGCCGGGTTTTTGAAGGAAGCAAGCCGTTGCACCAGGCGCCGACGATGACCAGAAAGCCCAGCGCGAGCAGCTTCGGGTCGTTGCGCCAGGCGCCGAAGATCATCACCAGATCGCCGAACAGGCGGATGCCTTCGATCATGCGCGTCATGTTGGCGGCGACATAGCGGCCGAAGCCGGAGTCCTTCTGCGGCGTCAGGTCGACGTAACGGATGATGAGCCACGAGGCGAGCAGCGGCGGCACGAAGTGCAGCAGCAAGGCGGGCAGCGGCTGGTGCAGCCAGAACAGATAAAGCGAAACCGCCGCTGCAAGAATGTCGGTCGACAGCTTGAGCGGATGGATCTGGTTGTAGAGCGCCTTTTCCTTCAGCGTCATTGTCCCTACCTCGTCATGGCCGGACTTGTTCCGGCCATCGCGCTTAGTGAGGCAATGCGACTCTAAGCGGGATGCGCGGGTCAAGCCCGCGCATGACAACGGAGAAGCGTATCTACGCGGGAAGTGCGGCCTTCGCCTTTTCCACGATCGCCTGGAATGCCATCGGCTCGCTGATGGCGAGATCGGAGAGCACCTTGCGGTCGACTTGCAGCCCGGCTTTGGCAAGCCCGGCGATGAACTTCGAATAGTTGAGGCCAAAGGGCCGCACCGCGGCGTTGAGACGCTGGATCCACAGCGCGCGGAAGGTGCGCTTGCGCCGCTTGCGGTCGCGGAAGGCGTACTGGCCGGCCTTCTCCACCGCCTGCTTGGCGATGCGGATCGTGTTCTTGCGGCGGCCGTAATAGCCCTTGGCGGCCTTGTAGACTTTCTTGTGCTTGGCGTGTGCGGTGACGCCACGTTTGACGCGGGCCATGGGAAATCTC
>DATJYA010000363.1:0-9962 GCA_035499835.1 Pseudolabrys sp. | reverse complement strand
GCGGACAGGCCGATGAGGAAATAGCCGTTGGTCACCTTCACGGCGAGGCCGGCGAGCGGAACCCCGCGCGCCTGCTCGTCCGCCTTCATCAGCACGCCGGGAATATTGTTGATGCCGCCTTCGGAGAAATCCGCCGGCAGCGTGAACATGACCTCGATGGTGTGGCTCGCCGGCAGCGCCTTGTCGGTGTTGCGGCGCAGCGACCAGGTCATGCGCATGTGCCGCTCGGGGATTTCCACGTCGGCGCGGATGGCGATCTCCGGCGCCAGGCCCGGGCCCGGCGACACGGTTTCGGTGCGCCAGATCGCCGAGCCGACATAACGCTTGCCGTTGGGATCGGTCGGGTCCTCGTCATAGAGCACGACCTTCTGCGCCACCGAAGCGGCGGGAGCGTTGGCGGGGCCCGGCGCGTTATCGCCGCCGACGCGGTCGCTGATCTTCGGCTTGGCGGCGGGCTGCGCCGCCTGCTGCTGCGGCGGTTGCTGCTGCTGGGTTGCCGCCGGCGGGCCGCGCAGGCCGGCCACCAGCGTGGTGATCGCATGGCGCTGCCAATAGGCGGCGGCCGCGGCGCCGGCGAGGATCAGCAGCAGCAGCACGATCTTGACCAGGCGGCCGTAGGAGCGCACCCGCGGTGGATACTCGACGTACTCCTCGGCCTCGTGGCGCTCCTCGGCAGGGAATGGCGGTTCCGGCCGCCGCACCGGCTCGACAGGCACCTTGTCGGCCGCCGCCGGCGCAGGCGCGGCTTCCGCTTCGCCGGTTTCGGCGGCCGCGGTGGCGGGCATCGGAGGCGGCTCGGCAAACGTCGGCTCGACCCTCCGGTCGGCGGCCGGTCCCTCCTCCGGCTCTTCGGCCGGCGGCGTCTCCTCGCCCTGAACCGCTTCGTAGACCTCGTGCGCGGCGCGGTTGGCCTGCGCCGCCGCCTCGCCCAGCCCTTCGGCTTCCGCGACCACGGCGCGGAAGCCGCGCAGGCCCTCATCGGACAGCGACGGCCGCGCCGCACCCCCCTCCTCCGCTTCCGGGCGGCGCTTCGAGGCTTCCGTCTCGACCTTGCGGATCGCTTCTTCCAGCGCCAGCCGCTCGCGGGTGATGTCGGACTCGTTGAGCGGCGGATCGACGCTGCGCAACTGGCCGACCAGGGCGGTGCGCGCGCGGTCGTAAAGCACGCGGCGGATCTCGCCGGTGTTCTTGTCGAGACCGGCGACCGCCTTGGCGATCAGAGGGTAGTAATCAGCCATCACGCGACACGCAGCCTTGCTTTTTCGTGCGGATGATCACGATCCGCGGCCCGCGGAGCAGGCCGGAACACGGCATATCTCGCGATCATGCATCCACCCCACCCTATTCAACTCAGTCCCAGTCAATCTTGGCATAATTTTGCGGTCAGTTTTCAAATGGATTTTTCATCAGGATGGTGTCCTCGCGCTCCGGGCTGGTGGAGAGCAGCACCACCGGGCAGCCGACCAGCTCCTCGACGCGGCGCACATATTTGATCGCCTGCGCCGGCAATTCCGCCCACGAGCGCGCCTTGGCCGTAGGCTCCTTCCAGCCGTCGATCACCTCGTAGACCGGCTCGACGCGCGCCTGCGCCCGCTCGCCGCCGGGCAGGTAGTCGATCTCGCGGCCGTCGAGGCGGTAGCCGGTGCAGACCTTGATCTCGCCGAAGCCGTCGAGAATGTCGAGCTTGGTCAGCGCCAGGCCGTCGATGCCGCAGGTGCGCACCGTCTGCCGCACCAGCACCGCGTCGAACCAGCCGCAGCGGCGGGCGCGGCCGGTGACGGTGCCGAATTCGCGGCCGCGCTCGCCCAGCGTCTTGCCGGTGGGGTTGTCCATCTGGTCGGTGGGGAACGGCCCCTCGCCGACGCGGGTGGTGTAGGCCTTGCAGATGCCGAGCACGAAATCGATGGCGCCGGGGCCGACGCCCGAACCGGTCGCCGCCTGCGCCGCCACCGTGTTGGACGAGGTGACGAAGGGATAAGTGCCGTGATCGATGTCGAGCAGCGCGCCCTGCGCGCCCTCGAACAGGATGCGCTTGCCTTCGCGTACCTTGCCGTCGAGCAGCGACCACACCGTATCCATGTAGGGCAGGATCTTCGGCGCCAGCGCGGCGAGATCGTCGTAGATGCCCTTGGCGTCGACCTCGTCGAGGCCGCTGCCGCGGCGCAGCGCGTTGTGATGCGCCAAGAGCCGCTCGATCTTGGCGCCGAGCGACGGCAGATCGGCGAGATCCATGAAACGAATGGCGCGGCGGCCGACCTTGTCTTCGTAGGCCGGGCCGATGCCGCGCTTGGTGGTGCCGATGCGCGTCGCCGAATTCGAGGATTCGCGGAAGGCGTCGAGCTCGCGATGCAGCGGCAGGATCAGCGGCGCGTTTTCGGCGATGCGCAGGTTGTCGGGCGTCACCGCGACGCCTTGCGTCTTGAGCTGGGCGATCTCGGCCAGCAGCGCGTGCGGATCGACCACCACGCCGTTGCCGATGACTGACAGCTTGCCGCCGCGCACCACGCCGGACGGCAACAGCGACAGCTTGTAGGTCACGCCGTCAATGACCAGCGTATGGCCGGCATTGTGCCCGCCCTGGAAGCGCACGACGATGTCGGCCTGTTCGGAGAGCCAGTCGACGATCTTGCCCTTGCCCTCGTCGCCCCACTGGGACCCGACTACCACCACATTGGCCATGCGGACTAAATCCCTGCGCCAGCGCCCCGGACACTTGCGCCGGGATGAGGCCGGCCAGGTCCACCTTCGGATAAAGGATGCAAGGCCCAGAGGCAAGCCGGGCGCGGCGCCTGGCCGGCGCCCCAAGGATTTGAATTTACACCTGTATTTTCAGAAATGCAGGGGCTTGGCCTGCTGCACCTGCGGCAGCGCGCGCACCTTGGCGAGCACGTCGTCCGGCAGTTCGCCGTCGATCTCGATGAGGGCGATGGCATCGCCGCCGGCCTTCTCGCGGCCGACATGGAAGGTGGCGATGTTGATGCCGGCCTCGCCCAGGGTCGAGGAGAACTTGCCGATGAAGCCCGGCTTGTCGAGATTGGTGATGTAGATCATCGACGGGCCGAACTCGGCGTCCATGCGGATGCCCTTGATGTTGACGATGCGCGGGCGGCCGTCGGCGAACACGGTGCCGGACACGAAGCGGGTCTGCTTTTCCGTGGTCAGCGTCACCGTGATCAGGCTTTCGTAGTCGCTCTCCGCTTCGCGCGTCACCTCCTCGACCGCCATGCCCCGCTCGCGCGCCACCACCGGCGCCGACACCACGTTGACGGTGCCGAGCATCGGCTGCAGCAGGCCGGCGAGCACGGCCGAGCTCAGCGCCTTGGTGTTCATCTGCGCCACCGCGCCCTCATAGGTGATCTGCACTTCCTTGATCGGGTTTTCGGTGAGCTGGCCGGCAAAGGAGCCGAGTTTCTCCGCGAGCGCCACGAAGGGCTTGAGCCTGGGCGCCTCCTCGGCGCTGATCGAGGGGAAGTTGATGGCGTTGGAGATGGCGCCGCGCAAAAGATAGTCCGACATCTGCTCGGCGACCTGCAAGGCCACGTTCTCCTGCGCTTCGCTGGTGGAGGCGCCGAGATGCGGCGTGCACACCACGTTGGGCAGGCTGAACAGCGGGCTCTGCGTCGCCGGCTCCTCGACAAACACATCGAAAGCCGCGCCCGCCACCTGCCCCGATTTCAGGGCTTCGACGAGCGCCGCTTCGTCGACCAGTCCGCCGCGCGCGCAATTGATGATGCGCACGCCCTTTTTCATCTTCGCGATGGCGGCGGCGTCGACGATATTGCGCGTCTTGTCGGTGAGCGGGGTGTGCAGGGTGATGAAATCGGCGCGCTTGAACAATGCATCGAGCTCGACCTTCTCGACGCCGAGATCGGTGGCGCGCTCCTCGGAGAGAAACGGGTCGTAGGCGACCACCTTCATCTTCAGGCCGAGCGCACGCTCGGCGACGATGGAGCCGATATTGCCGCAGCCGATGACGCCCAGGGTCTTGTTGAAGATCTCGACGCCCATGAACTTGTTCTTTTCCCACTTGCCGGCGCGCGTCGAGGCATCGGCCTCGGGGATCTGCCGTGCCAGCGCCAGCATCAGCGAGATCGCGTGCTCGGCGGTGGTGATGGAATTGCCGAACGGCGTGTTCATGACGATGATGCCCTTGGCGGTGGCGGCCGGGATGTCGACATTGTCGACGCCGATGCCGGCACGGCCGATCACTTTCAGGTTTTTCGCGTTTTCGAGCACCTTGGGCGTCACCTTGGTGGCCGAGCGAATGGCTAGTCCATCGTAGTTACCGATGATGGCGGCAAGCTTGTCCTTGTCCTTGCCGAGATTGGGCTGGAAATCGACCTCGATGCCGCGATCCTTGAAGATCTGCACGGCGGCGGGCGAGAGAGCGTCAGAGATGAGAACTTTGGGCATGGGCTTTCTTCCTTCACCCTCCCCTGGAGGGGGAGGGTCGGCCCGCAGGGCCGGGGTGGGGTGAAATTCGAGTGGCAATCGATTCGGTGTCGGTTGGGTGATTGGGTCACCCCACCCCGACGCCCCTTCGGGGCGTCGACCCTCCCCCTCCAGGGGAGGGTAAGAAGCGTCACGCCGCTTTCGGCAGCGCGGCTTTGGCTTCGGCGAAGGCCCAGTCGAGCCAGCCGGTAAGCTTCTCGACGTCGCCGGCTTCGACCGTGCAGCCGCACCAGATGCGCAGGCTTGGCGGCGCATCGCGGTGATTGGCGACGTCGTAGGCCGCGCCTTCCTTGTCCAGCATCGCTTCCATGCCCTTGACGAAGGCGAGTTGCGCCTCCGCCGGCAGGCTGGTCACCGCCGGATCGACCAGCCGCAGGCACACCGAGGTATTCGACGCGGTCGCCGGATTCCGGGCGAGATTGGCAATCCACGGCGTGCGCTCAACCCATTCGGCCAGCACTGCGGCGCTGGCATCGGCGCGCGCGCGCAAGGCCTTGAGCCCGCCGATGGACTTCGCCCATTGCAACGTGTCGAGATAATCCTCGACGCACAGCATCGACGGCGTGTTGAGCGTCTCGCCGGCGAACACGCCCTCATTGATCTTGCCGCCCTTGGTGAGGCGGAAAATTTTCGGCAGCGGCCAGGTCGGCTTGTAGCTCTCCAGCCGTTGCACAGCGCGCGGGCTGAGCACGAGCATGCCGTGCGCGGCTTCGCCGCCCAACGCCTTCTGCCAGGAGAAGGTGACGACATCGAGCTTGGCCCAGTCGAGCGGCTGCGCGAAGGCCGCCGAGGTGGCGTCGCAGATGGTGAGCCCCTCGCGGTCCGCCTTGATCCAGTCGCCGTTGGGCACGCGCACGCCGGAGGTGGTGCCGTTCCAGGTGAAGACGACGTCGGTTTTGAAATCGACCCGGGAAAGGTCCGGCAATTCGCCGTACGGCGCCTTGAGTACCGTAACGTCTTTCAGCTTGAGCTGCTTCTCGACGTCGGTGACCCAGCCTTCGCCGAACGATTCCCAGGCCAGCATGGTCACCGGCCGCGCGCCCAGCAGCGACCACAGTGCCAGTTCCACCGCGCCGGTATCGGAGGCCGGCACGATGCCGATGCGGTAATCGGCGGGGACTTCGAGGACCTCGCGCGTCAGATCGATGGCGCGCTTGAGCTTCGCCTTGCCGATCTTGGACCGGTGCGAGCGCGCGAGAACGGCGTCGGTGAGGGCTTGCAGGCTCCAGCCCGGGCGCTTGGCGCAGGGGCCGGACGAAAAGTGCGGATTGACCGGCCGCACGCCGGGCTTTGCTGTCGTCATGATCTATCCTTCCAGATAGGCGCCCCTCGTTGGGGAGAGGTGTCCCACTGGCGGAGATAGTCGAGACGGAGGGCGCGGTCAACTGCCGCGCATCGGAAAAGAAACGGGGACGGGAGCCTGCGGCTAAAATCTCATGCCGAGGCCGATACGGCCGGAATTGATGGTGCTGCGGATGCCATCGACCTGCGCAAACCCGACAAATTCCCATTCGCCGCGCAGAAACACATTGGGCAGCAGCGCTACGTCCAGGCCGAGACCGGCGGTAAAGCCACCGAGAATAGCATTGTCCTTGCTGTCGCTTTGCGTGATCGGACCATAAGTAAACGGAGCAGCCGGGGCAGGAGGCGTCTCGATGCTGGTGACGGTGGCGGTGTTCGCATAATTGAAGCGGCCGACGGCGCCGCCGGCAAAGGCATAGGGCAAGAACTGGCCGATCGCGTAGCCGGCGCGCGCGCGCAGCGTCGCGTAATCGATGAGGTTCATGGACGATTTCGCCGTGATCGTCACGTTGTGGTTGACGCCGTCCGACGTCGTCACGCTGCGATTGATCGAATCGCTCGCCGAACCGTCCACCGAAGAGGCGCGGTTGTAGGCCGCGTCAAACCCGACCACGAGCTGGTCCCACTGAACGCTGTAGCCGAGGAACAGGCCGTAGTTGCGGCCATTGGTCTCGTCGTTCGGCAGCGTCGTCCAGTTTGACGGTGCCGCTTCCGATTCCAGCGTGCTGTTGCGCAGGATGAAGGCGACCTCGCTGCTGGTGCTGCTGCCGAAGTCGGTACTCATGTTGGTGATGCCGAACTGCACGCCCAGGTTCACGCCGTCCCAGCGGCGATAGCTGCTCGTCACGAACGGGTTCGAAAAGCTGCCGCGCAGGACATCGAGATCCGCGGCGTGGGCGCGCCCGGGCGCAAGGAACATCAGGCCGCCGGCGGCGAGCAAAGCGCCGGCGAGCATGCACGTGGCACGCTTCACGGCCATGGTGCGAATATCCTCAGTGCAGGTCATCGAGCCACCAGCGCAAGCCGACACGCGCTTCGTGACCGGCGACGTTCTTGAACGTCATGGCGCCGAAGGCGTCGCTGCCGGACGAGACGTCACCGATGTTGAGATACCGGTAACCGACGTCGAGCATCAGGTTGTGTGAGATGGGATAGGCGACCCCGGCCATGGCCGCCCAGGCAAAGCCCCAGCGCTTGTTGCTGGTATCGCCGCTAAACGGCGGGGCGCCGGTGCTCGCATAGTCGTAAAGGTCGGCATAGGCGGCGCCGACACCCGCCCCGACATAGGGACTGAGCCGGTACCAGATGCCGAGATCCAAATAGCCGTTGAGCAGCGTGGTGAAGGTCTGAATCTTGGCCGTGGTATCGTCCGGTGTGGCGACGGTGCCCGAGTATTTCAGCGGCGAGACGTAATCGATGGTGACATCGGTGCGCAGCCATTGCGTCTTGACGCCGAAGCCGAGGCTCGCGTTCACGCCCTGGCCGAGGCCGTTGCCGGTTGCGTCACGAAACGGCGACACCGATTGCGCGCCGTCGACAACGCCCCAATGCGCGCCGAGATCTCCGCGCAAGTACCAGCCGGAGAGGATTTCCACGGGCGGCGGCGCCTTGTACACCGGCGGCACGGGCATGTCGGCGGCCAGCGCACCCGCAGACGAGACCGCCAATGCCGCGCCGGTGGCGGCCCATGTCCGCAGCCGGCCTTTGGATACTGTTCGCTCGTGACGCATACGTCAGCCCTTGCTGCGCAGCGGCGGCGGCGGAGGCGCGTAAACCGGAGGCGGTGGCGGGGTGTAGACGTATTGCGGCGGCGGAGGCGGCGGCACAAAGTCGCAGCAGGTGAAGCGCAGGCCGAGCATGATGTCGTTCGAATACAGTTTGTCGAACTTGAACGAATCCGGATTGCAGCCGCCGGCGCAGTCGACCGTGTCGGTGATCGATCCGTAGTTGAGATAGCGATAGGTGAGATCGACCTTGAAGTTCTTCGTCACCTCGTAGGAAACGCCGGCATAGAGGGCCCAGGCGAAACTCCAATCAGCCGGATTGCGGCCAAAGCCGAAACCGCCATTGGGATTGACGTCGGTGAAGTCGGTCAGATTGTTGTAGGCGCCGCCGATGCCCGCGCCGACGAAAGGCGTCAAGCAATTCCAGGTGCCGAGGTCGACATAGGCGTTGGCGAGGAAGACCCAGGACTTCAGGTAGCCTTCGTAGCTGTCGATGCCGTTGGGCGGATAATTGCCGAAGGCATAGACGCGGGCGCGTGAGCGATATTCGGCCGTGCCCTCGAAGCGGAGCCAGTTGTTCCACTCGTAGCCGACGCCGACGCCGAGGAAGGTGGCGTCGCTGATCGAATTGGCCTGAAAGACGAAGCCGTTTCCGAAGTTGGCGGGATTCGGCTGATAGTCGAGGCTGTAGGAGCCGTTCATGCCGACGCCGATGAAGCCGCGCAGATACCAGTTGTTGCAGCATTCCTCGGGCGCCACATAGACCGGCTGCGGCATATCCGCAGCGTGCGCCGCCGTTGCGGCGAACATGCAAGCTACAACAAGAGTACCAAGTCCAAGACGCGTGCCAACCATCGCAACACCCTTTGTCGAATCCGCCGGGACCGGCGGCCGATGCAGGCGCGACGATGGCAGCAAATCGTTAAGTGGCCCTTAACCCTGTTTCTTAACTACGTTTTTTAAGGAAATCGTACCCATGGCGGCGCCCGGCGACGCAAAGCCGCGCGCCCAAGAATCGGTCAAGAATCGGCGTTCAGAAAGCGTTAAGGAGGCTGGAGCCCGCCCGCAAAACCGCGACGGCTAGTCTTCCTCGCCCTCGCCCATCTCGCCGATGTGATGCTGGGCGTAAAGTTCGAGCCCGAGCTTGGCCACCAGGTCGAGCTGCGTTTCGAGGAAGTCGATGTGGTGCTCCTCGTCCGACATCAGTTTTTCGAACAAGTCGCGGGTGACGTAATCCTTCACCGAATGGCAGTGCGTGGCGGCTTCCTGATAGAGCGCCCGCGCCGAGAGTTCGGCCGCGAGATCGCAGTCGAGCACCTCTTTGACGTTCTGCCCGATATGCAGCGGGTCGAGCACCTGCATGTTGGGGAATCCGTCGAGGAAAATGACGCGCTCGACCAGCTTGTCGGCGTGCTCCATCTCCTCGATCGATTCCTTGCGCCATTGTTTGGCAAGATCCTTGTAGCCCCAATTGTCGAGCAGACGGTAATGCAGCCAATACTGGTTGACCGCCGTCAGCTCGTGCCGCAGCGCTTTGTTGAGATATTCGATGACCTTTGCATCACCCTTCATGCCGCAACTCCCTGGACGGGCGCACGATAACGCAACTTATTCCGCCGGCAATTGATGCGCGGCGCAGGCGCAGCCGGCCGGGCAACCGGCGCCGACCAGCGCTTCGTCCATGATCCGGCGGATCGTCCGCAGGCAGCGGCCACATTGCGGGCTGCAACCGAGGCAACCGTGCACGTGAGCAGCGCTGCGCGGCGCCGCCGTGCTCACAACGGTACGCACCTCATGGTCGCTCAGTACATTGCACGAACAGACAATCATCGAACGTCCCGGCGTCTGCGGACCGACGCCTTAGAATGAGCAATTCGCTAATGCGCTCTTTGCGCTGAGTCAAAACAAATCGTTCTTTAAAAACGTTCTAATGTATTGATGGACAAGCATAATTTGCCGCGCCGGGCGGCGCAAATCGCGGCTGCTTCACCGAAAACAGCGTGCCGCTAAAGCGTCAGGCGGCGACGCCGGCGAGCGCTTCGACCACGTCGTCGACGGCCGCTTCCACCAGCGCCTTGTCGTCACCCTCGCCCATCACGCGGATCACCGGCTCGGTGCCGGACGGACGGACGATCAGGCGGCCGCCACGGCCGAGCTTGCGTTCGGCGCTGGCAATCGCCGAGCGCACCACCGCATTTTCCAGCGGCGTTCCCTTCTGGTAGCGCACATTCTTGAGTACCTGTGGCAACGCTTCGAAGCGATGGCAGAGCTCGGAGACCGGCTTGTTGCTCCGCTTGACGACGGCGAGCACTTGCAGCGCCGCGACGAAGCCGTCGCCCGTCGTGGTGTAATCGGTGAGGATGATGTGGCCGGATTGCTCGCCGCCGATATTGTAGCCGTGCGCGCGCATGTGCTCGAGCACATAGCGGTCGCCGACGGGCGTACGGACGAGTTCAAGGCCGAGGCCGGCGAGATGCCGCTCCA
>DATJYA010000362.1:0-4535 GCA_035499835.1 Pseudolabrys sp. | reverse complement strand
CTCGTGCGGCTCCTTCTGCAGCTTGTACTTCATGTGCACCGGCGAGGTGGACAGGAAGGTATGGATGCGCTTGCGCCTGGCCGGCTTGATCGCCTCGGCGCAGCGGTCGATGTCCTTGAACGCGGCGCGCGAGAGGCCGCAAATCACGGCATTCTTCGAGCGCCTGGCGATTTCCTGCACGGCGGCGAAGTCGCCGTCCGAGGCGATGGGAAATCCGGCCTCGATGACGTCGACGCCCATGGTGTCGAGGAGTTCCGCGACTTCGAGCTTTTCCTCATGCGTCATGGTGGCGCCGGGGCACTGCTCGCCGTCGCGCAAGGTGGTGTCGAAGATAACGACGCGGCCCTTGTCGGACTGGGTCGGGGTGGTCATGGCTTAGGTCCTTCTGAACGAATGCGCCGCGCGGGCGCTTGAGGGGTTACGATTTGTGCTTCCCCCGAGTGCCCAGGCGTGAACGCCCAGCCGGCCCTCAGGGGCGGATAAGCAGAAGGAGCGTGCCCAGAATGAGGGAGGCAGCAGGCGCGGCTTGCGCTGCCCGCTCGATCGCGCAGATGTCCTGCTGCGTCGTCATCGCCTCAACAACCTCATCTTCGACGGTCAGACTCGCGGAACGAGGTAAAGTCCGGGTTAACCGCATGCGAGCTTCTAGCCGAGGCGACCCGAGGGAGGCAAGCGCCGGATTAGGTCAGCGGTGCTGTCCTAGGCGACCATTTTGTCATGGCCGGGCTTGTCCCGGCCATCCACGCCTTCCTCATGTTGAGGTCAGCAAGGCGTGGATGCCCTCGACAAGCGCGGGGCATGACGCCGAGTTGGAGCGTGAATGCAAAAATCACTGGCCCGCCGCGTGTTCGAAGGCCTCGCGAAATTCACCGTCGCGATGGCGGCGCTGATCTTCCTGCCGGCGTGGACGCTCGCCTATTGGCAGGCGTGGGTGTTCCTGCTGGTCTATTGCGGCGCCTGCTTCGCCTTCAGCCTGTATTTCCTGCGCCGCGATCCGCAACTCATCGAGCGGCGCATGAAGGCCGGTCCCGTGGCGGAGAAGGAACCGGCACAGCGCATCATCATGAGCATCGCCTCGGCGGGTTTTGTCGGCATCATCGTGGTGTCGGCGCTCGATCATCGCTTCGGCTGGTCGGCAATGCCGGATTGGGTGCCGCTTGTCGGCGACGCCGTCGTGTTCCTGAGCTTCTTCGCGGTTGTCCTCGTGCTGCGCGCGAACAGCTATGCCGCGTCGACCATCCGCGTCGAGGACGGCCAGCCGGTCGTCTCAACGGGGCCGTACGCGATCGTGAGGCATCCGATGTATGCCGCGGCGCTGCCGATGTTCCTGGGGATGCCGCCTGCGCTCGGCTCGTGGTGGGGCCTTGTGCCCTTTCTTGCGATCATGCCGGCGCTGATCTGGCGGCTGCTCGACGAGGAGCGCTATCTCGTTGCGCATCTGGACGGCTATGCGAGCTATCACGAGCGCGTGCGCTACCGGCTCATCCCCGGCGTGTGGTAAGACCGCTCGATATCAATAAGCCGACGCAAGTTATTCCGTTCCTCCCCGCGAAAGCGGGGACCCAGCTCGTTTTGGCAAAGACTGGATGCCCGCGTCCGCGGGCACGAACGGAGATTTGGTTCTGCTCACCCTATTTCTCGCTCTTCAGCGCTTTGCGCGCCTTTTCCAGTTCGTCCAGCGCCTTGCCCTCGACCCTGGGGAATTTGAGCTTGAGGCCCTCGAGCGCTTCGACCAGCGCCGCCGCCACCACCAGCCGCGCGAACCATTTCTGGTCCGACGGCACCACATACCAGCGCGCCTCGGGGCGGCTGGTTTCGCGGACGAGGTCGGTGAAGGCGCGCATGTAGTCGTCCCAGCGGTTGCGCTCGATGACGTCGCTCATGGAGAATTTCCAGCGCTTGGCCGGCTCGTCGATGCGGGCAAGAAAGCGCCGGCGCTGCTCATCCTTGGAGATATTGAGGAAGAATTTGAGGATCACCGTGCCGTTGTCGGCGAGCCGCTGCTCGAAGGCGCGGATATCGTGGAAACGATGCTGCCAGATATTGTCGTCGACCAGTTTCTTCGGCAGCCGCTCCTCCTCGAGCCAATGCGGGTGCACGCGCACGATGAGCACTTCCTCGTAATAGGAGCGGTTGAAGATGCCGATGCGCCCGCGCGGCGGCAGCCGTTCGGTGACGCGCCAGAGGAAATCGTGGCTGAGCTCCTCGGCGCTCGGCTGCTTGAACGCGTGCACGTCGACGCCCTGCGGGTTGAGGCCGGTCATCACGTGCTTGATGACGCCGTCCTTGCCGGCGGCATCCATCGCCTGCAGCACGATCAGCACCGACCAGGTGTCGCTGGCGTAGAGCTTCTCCTGCAGCGCGGAGAGCCGCGAGATGCCTTCGGCCAGCATCGTCCTGGCCTCGTCCTTGTCGATGGTCAGGCCGCAGCAGTCGGCCGGATCGTGGTCCGCCAGCTTGAACTTGTGCGGCTTGTCGATGCGAAAGCGCCGGGCGATGTTCTCAAGCTTCATGCGCCGTACTCCACGTCAGGCCGATGCGCTTGGCAAGACCTATCGCCTAGCGCCAGCGGTGGCCAAGAAAGGTGCGGACGAAGCCGCGCATCTTCGCATCGAGATCGCCGGCCCCGCGGGCAATGCGGATATCGGCGAGCTCGGGGCGCTCCTCGTGCGCAAGATGAGCAAGAATGCGCTCACGCAATTGCTCGGCGGTGTCGCGGGCGCGAAACACCTTGACTTGCGCGATCA
The DNA here is from genome assembly GCA_035499835.1 of Pseudolabrys sp. GTDB lineage: Bacteria > Pseudomonadota > Alphaproteobacteria > Rhizobiales > Xanthobacteraceae > Pseudolabrys. The sequence continues at coordinate 1,788 of DATJYA010000362.1, read as the reverse complement.
ACGAGCCGTCGACGACCATCGTCCATCCCGGCTCGGTCTCGAATTCGGCGACCGAAAGTCCGGTTTCCTCCTCGAGCTCGCGGCGCACGCTGAAATCGAGGTCGACCTTGCCGTCGACGATGTCGCTCGGATCGGGCGTACCGCAGGGAAAATAGATGTGGCCGGCATTGAGCGTGCGCGGCGACATGACGCCGAGCAGAAAGGCGCCGTCGGATGCCATGATGGCGCCGGTGCCGAAGCAGTCATAGATGCCCGCTTGCGGCCAGCCCCAGCCGATCCAGGCGGCAAAACTGGCATAGTCGGTTTCAAGATAGGCGCCGTGGAAGATGCCCTGCTCCAGCCGCTGCTCGTAGAGCATCAGGATGCGGCCGTTCCACAGGCTGGGATTCTTGCGCTTGAGCGCGGCAAAATAGGCATCGATCTCCGCCCGCCGCTCGTTCGCGAACGCCCAGGGCCTGGGCGCGAAGGTCAGTTCGAGGCGGTCGACGGTAAATACGGCTTGGTCGCGCATTGGCGGCAATCGACGCGAGCCGACAGCCGCCGTCAAGCCTCGATCGTGCCTTCCGAGACGTTAACGGCGTGGCCGCCGATCGAAGCCGCGGTCAGCATGCCGCCGGTCCGCGTCAGCCTGAGCTGCATGAGGCTCGGGCGGCCCATCTCGTAGCCCTGCTCGATCGTGAAGGCATGGCTGCCGTCCTTGAGCCCGCCGAACCGGCAGAGCACGCCGGCAAAGGCCGCCGCCGCCGAACCGGTCGCCGGGTCTTCGACGATGCCGAAGGACGGCGCGAACATGCGCGCGTGATAATGATGGCCGGGCTCGGCGGTTTCGTCCGTGAATACGAATATCGACTGCGGCCCATCGAGCGCGGCAAATCGCGCGAGGTCGGGTTTGGCGCGGCGGACGGCGTCCAGGGATTTCAGCGGCACAAAGGCGTAGGGAACGCCGGCCGACCAGCAGCACGGCGCAAAGCTGCCCAAGCCGATGTCGCCAATGGAAAGCCCCAGCGCCGCCGCCGGCGCCGGTGCGGTCGACGGCGCTGCAATCTCCGCCGGCAACGCCGGCAGATCGAACGAGGCATGGCCTTCGGCCAGCGAGACGCGGCAGGCGACCGGTCCGATATTCGCTTCGAGGATCATGTCGCGCGCCTGGCCGCCACCATCGAGACGGGCAAGCAGCACCGCGGTCCCGACCGTCGGATGCCCGGCGAAGGGCAATTCGCGGCGCGGGGTGAAGATGCGATAGCGGGCGCGATGCGCGGCCTGCTCGGCCGGCAGGATGAACACCGTTTCCGACAGATTGAATTCGAGCGCGATCGCCTGCATCGCGGTCTGGTCGAGGCCCTCGGCCTCCAACACGACGGCAAGCGGATTGCCGGCGAACCGCCGGTCGGTGAACACGTCAAGCGTGACAAAGCGGCGCTTCATGGCGGCCAAGCATCATTCCCGTTACAACGTCCGAAAGCACCGATGGCCGGGACAAGCCCGGCCATCGCGCAGATCATGTGGCCGGTTCGCGGCTACTTCAGGCCCAGTTTCTTGTTGGCGGCCTCGACGAAGCCGTTGGTGTAGGTCTTCGACAGGTCGACATTGGCCTTGGCTATTTCGGCTGACGCCTGATTGAACACCGCCAGCACCGCCTCGGCGCCTTTGGGATCCATGAGGCCGGTCTGCGAATACATCGGCAGCGTGTTCTTCAGCGCGGCGAGATAGAGGCTCTTGTCCTTGCCGACCATTTCCGGCGGCATCTTGTCCATGATCTCTTCCGGCGTGTGCGAGTGGATCCACTTC
>DATJYA010000361.1:0-11351 GCA_035499835.1 Pseudolabrys sp. | reverse complement strand
GCCGCGTTTCCCTTGAGCTATCTGCTTCGGTTCCGCTAACGTCCCGCCGCCCGGCATAAGCGGGCGCGTAGGGAGTCGAAATGCCCGCCAAACCGCCCGGCCGCAACCGGCCGACATTTACCGACCAGGAAGCTCTGCAATTTCATAGCACCGGACGCCCGGGCAAGCTGGAAGTGGTGGCCACCAAGCCGATGGCCACTCAGCGCGACCTTTCGCTCGCCTATTCGCCGGGCGTCGCCGTCCCGGTTCTGGCGATCGCGGACGATCCTGGCCTTGCCTACGACTATACGGTGAAGGGCAATTTCGTCGCCGTCATTACCAACGGCACGGCCATCCTCGGTCTCGGCAATCGCGGCGCGCTGGCGGCGAAGCCGGTGATGGAAGGCAAGGCGGTGCTGTTCAAGCGCTTTGCCGATATCGACTCGATCGATCTCGAGGTCTCCACCGAGGACCCCGACGAGTTCGTCAACTGCGTCAAATATCTCGGCGCCGGCTGGGGCGGCATCAACCTCGAAGACATCAAGGCGCCGGAATGCTTCATCATCGAGCAGAGGCTGCGCGAGCTGATGGACATCCCGGTGTTCCACGACGACCAGCACGGCACCGCGATCATCTCGGCGGCGGGTTTGCTGAACGCGCTCGATCTCACCGGACGTGACATCAAGCACACCAAACTTGTCTGCAACGGCGCCGGCGCCGCCGGTATCGCCTGCCTCGAATTGCTCAAATCGATCGGCTTCGCCCCGGAAAATCTCATTCTCTGCGACACCAAGGGCGTCATCTATCAGGGCCGCGCCGAGGGCATGAACCAGTGGAAATCGGGCTACGCCATCAAGACATCGAAGCGGACGCTGGCGGAGGCGATCGAGGGCGCCGACGTATTCTACGGGCTGTCAGCCAAAGGCGCGGTGACCAAGGAGATGGTCAAGTCGATGGCGGCAAAGCCGATCATTTTCGCCATGGCCAATCCAGATCCGGAAATCAGCGCCGAGGAAGTGGCCGCGGTACGCGACGACGCCATCATGGCCACCGGCCGCTCCGACTACCCGAACCAGATCAATAACGTGCTCGGCTTCCCCTACATCTTCCGCGGCGCCCTCGATGTGCGCGCCTCCGCGATCAACATGGAAATGAAGATTGCCGCGGCGCGCGCGCTTGCCGATCTCGCGCGCGAAGACGTGCCCGACGAGGTTGCCGCAGCCTATGGCGCGCGGCCGAAATTCGGGCCCGACTACATCATCCCGGTGCCGTTCGATCCGCGGCTCATTTCCTATGTGCCGCCGGCGGTGGCCAAAGCGGCGATGGATACCGGCGTTGCCCGCCGGCCGATTCCCGACATGGAGGCTTACCGGCACCAGCTCAACGCGCGGCGCGATCCGATCGCCGGGACGCTGGTGCAGGTCTACGCGCGGCTGCGCCGGCAGCCGCGGCGCGTGGTCTTCGCCGAAGGCGAGGAAGAGCAGGTGATCCGCGCCGCCGCGAGCTTCGTCCACCAAGGTCTCGGCGTTGCGCTGCTTTGCGGCCGCGAAGACCGCGTCAAGGCCTCGGCCAAAGAGGCCGGCATCGATCTCGCGGACGGCATCGAGATCGTCAATGCGGCGCTGTCCAAGCGCAACACCGTCTATCTCAATTATCTCTACGAGCGTCTGCAGCGGCGCGGCTATCTGCTGCGTGACTGCCAGCGACTGGTCAACACCGACCGCAACTATTTCGCCGCCTGCATGGTCGCGCTCGGCGATGCCGATGCCATGGTCACCGGCGTCACCCGGAATTTCTCCGTCGCGCTCGAGGACGTTCGCAACGTCATCGATCCCAAGCCGGGGCACCGGGTGATCGGCGTGTCGCTGGTGGTGGCGCGCGGGCGCACGGTGCTGGTCGCCGATACTGCGGTCACCGAAATGCCGACCGCGGAGGAACTTGCGGAGATCGCCATCGAAGCGGCGGGCGTGGCGCGACGTCTCGGCTATGAGCCTCGCCTCGCCTTGCTTGCCTTTTCGACCTTCGGCAACCCGAAGGGCGAGCGCTCGACCAAAGTCATCGAAGCCGTCAAGATTCTCGACCACAAGCGCGTCGATTTTGAATACGAGGGCGACATGGCCGCCGACGTGGCGCTCAATCCGGCGCTGGCCACGCCGTACCCGTTCTGCCGGCTCTCGGGACCGACCAACGTACTGGTGATGCCGGCCTTTCACTCGGCCTCCATCTCCACCAAGATGCTGCAGGAACTCGGTGGCGCGACGGTGATCGGTCCGTTGCTTGTCGGGTTCGACCGTCCAGTGCAGATCGTCGGGCTCGGTGCCAAGGACAATCAGCTGGTCAACATGGCCGCCTTGGCGGCTTATAACGTAGGCGGATAGTTTATTACTTTCTGGGAGGTTGATTTTGAGCAAGAGGTTGTCCGGCGTCATCGCCGCCGTTGCCACCCCGATCGACGAGAAAGGCGCCCCCGATCTCAAACGGGCGACCGATCTTGCCCGCTACCTCCTCGACAATGGCTGCGATGGCCTCAATGTGCTCGGCACCACCGGTGAGGCGACTTCTTTTTCACGTGATGAACGCAAGAGCGTCATGTCCGCCTACAAGGCGGCCGGGCTTCCCCTCGACCGCTTGATGGTCGGCACCGGCGCCGCTGCGGTGTCGGACGCTGTCGCCCTCACTTGCCACGCCGCCGAACTCGGATTTGCCGGCGCGCTGGTGCTGCCGCCGTTCTACTATAAGGGCGTGCCCGACGACGGACTGGCTGCCTATGTCGACAGCCTGGTGCAGGCGACGGCGGACAAGCCGATACCAATCTACCTTTATCATTTCCCAGCCATGTCCGGCCTGCCCTGGCACGTGGCGCTGATCCGCCGGCTGCTCGAGGCTTATCCGTCGCGCATGGCCGGACTGAAGGATTCCTCGGGCGACATGGCCTTTGCCCGTTCGGCGGCGGCGATCGCACGCGATTTCGCCGTGTTCCCATCGAACGAGGCCTGCCTGATCGAGGCAAAGCGGGGTGATTTTGCCGGCTGCATCTCGGCAACGGCCAATCTCAACGCCGATCTGTGCGCACGCGCCTGGCGCGACGGCGATGCGGCGGCGCTCGAACAGGCCGTCACCATCCGCAAACTGTTCGACGGGCGCCCGCTCGTCTCGGGCGTCAAGGCGTTGCTCGCGCATATTCATGGATATCCGGCGCTCGCGCGGGTCAAGCCGCCGCTGTCGGCCTTCTCCGCCGCCGACCGTGCCGCGGTCGCTGCCGGCCACGACGCGGTCAGGGCCAGGCGCGTTGCTTGAGCCGCATAGTGCCGAAAAGCGAATACCGGCTTTCGCGCAAGGTCATGCGCCGATAAGCTTTTTCCGGCGTTGACGCCCGCAGCCGCTCTCTCTATAAGCCTCACCCTTGGCGGCGACAGGTTTTCGCCGCTTCATTTTATTCGAAAGCTCGGTTGCTCGAGCGGGAAACTGGCGCCCGGGCAATTGCTTGTCAGTGAGAATGTGATGGCCAACACGACGTCCGCCCGCAAAGCCACGCGCAAGATCGCGCGCCGCACCGAAATCAACAAGGCGCGCCGCACCTTGCTGCGCAATTCCGTGCGCAAGGTCGAGGAAGCGATCGCTTCTGGCGACCGCAATGCGGCGCTCGCGGCGATGAAGGAAGCGGAGCCGGTGATCATGCGTGCGGCGCAGCGAAACATCGTGCACAAGAACAGCGCCAGCCGCAAAGTCTCGCGGCTCACGCACCGCATTGCCAAGCTCGGCAAGTAGCCAAGTAAATTTTGGCAGCAAATATTTGAACCGCGTCAGCGGCTGCGCTTGAATTTCGATCCGCTGCGGCATTAATCTTCGCGGCTCACTTCAGAAATTTTCCAGACTAAAGCGCCGCGCATCGCACGGCGTTGCAAATTCGTCACAACCACGTCAGAAAAATTTGGGCGGCTTGATTTTACTTAAGAGAAATCATCGCCGCCGAATTGTAGCGCGCCGGTTACCTTGCCATTTTGAACAGGGATTTTTTCGTCACAAGAATGACTTATACGACATGGCATGGACAGGACCCGAAAATGCAGCCACCACGAGCCGCTTCCGCGACAGCGGAATGAAGAAAATTTTTGGGACGGCGACGAGACGAAATGAGATCGGGCCTGCGAGAATCTACGCGACTCATCAACGCCTTAAAAAATATTCGATCGGTGTCGATACCTCTGCATGGCGTTCGCTAACACGCGGTACGACGCGCGCAGCTTAGCGAATGTCATTGCGGGCCGATGACGCTTGTGTATCGTGAATTACGCACTCGGAATTCTCCGGGCGCCATCAGGACAAGGGTTCGCGGCACGCTCATCAGCGGATGAGAACGGTCTTTGCTTGGCTGCTCGAGGCATTCGACCGCTAGACGACGCTTCATGATCTGCCATCCCGATGTCTGGGGTCCGAGCGCCGCCAAGCAGCGGCGTGAGGGTAGCGGCGTACGACATAAGCGAGACGGGCAAAGCCCGTGTTTTATTCGGGGGGTATATTATGAGCGGAACTGGGAACGGAATGCGGGTTCTTGTCGCGGCGATTGATTGCTTTGCATCCACTTTCGATTCTGGATTCGGACTTTCCTTTCATTTGAGCCGCAGCAACGCCGTTTCCGGCCTCCGTTCTTCATCCCGCACGGCGCGGCGGCCCTTGCTTGATTCTGCGAGCGAGGTTCGAGGCGCCACGCCGCCGCCTGGCGGCTGAGGCGCAAGGTCCTCGACGCCTGAAGTCGATGTCGTTCCGCCCGGGTGCGTGGGCCCCGCGGAGCAGTCAATCTCTCCCACGGCACCGTCATCGATTGAGTGAAGTTGCGTTCGGTCACTGGCGCGTTGGCGGCAAGTCCGCCGAGCCGAGTAACCCCCGAGTCCGTTTCAACCATCAAGCCGGGATTAGAGAAGAAGAAAATGTCGAACGCGGATCAGGATAGCTGGTCACGGGTCAGAGGACGCCTCCGGGCAGAACTTGGCGAAGACGTCTACTCAAGCTGGTTCGCCCGCATGGATCTCGAAGCAATCGAAGACGGAACGGTGCGCATGTCGGTACCGACCCGCTTCCTTAAAAGCTGGATACAGTCGCACTATGCCGAGCGCGTACTTGCCTGCTGGCAAGCCGAAGCCGACACGGTCGGCCGCATCGAGCTGATCGTACGCTCGGCGGTGCTGCGTTCGGCCGTGGCCAAACCGAAAGCGGCCGAGCTCGAGGCGAACGGCGAGAACGCGCGCCATGCCATCGGGGCCGGCCGGGCAATCATGATCGGTGACCCGAGCGCGCACGAGGCGCTCGGCGGCTCGCCGCTCGACGCCCGGCTTTGCTTCGACACCTTCGTCGTCGGCCGCTCCAATACGCTGGCGCATGCGGCGGCAAAGCAGGTCGCCGCGGCAAAGCGCAGCGACGCGGTGATGTTCAACCCGCTCTACATCCATGCCGGCGTGGGCTTAGGCAAGACCCACCTGCTGCAGGCCATCACCTGGGCGGGGAACGCGGCGGGCGAACGCAAGGTGCTTTATCTCACCGCCGAGAAATTCATGTACGGCTTTGTCTCGGCGCTGCGCACGCAGACCGCGCTTGCCTTCAAGGAAGCGTTGCGCGGCATCGGCGTCCTGGTGATCGACGACCTGCAATTCCTCCAAGGCAAGTCGACGCAAGCCGAATTCTGCCACACCCTCAATGCGCTGATCGACGCCGGCCGCCAGGTCGTGATCGCCTCCGACCGGCCACCCTCGGACCTTGAAAGCCTGGACGACCGGGTGCGCTCGCGGCTTGCCGGTGGCCTCGTGGTGGAGATGGGCCTGCTCGGCGAGGAATTGCGGCTTGAAATCCTGAAAGCCCGCGTCATGGCGGCGCGTCAGCATCACCCCGGCTTCGACGTGCCGCTGCCGGTGCTCGGCTACATCGCCAAGACCGTGACCCATAACGGCCGCGACCTCGAAGGTGCCCTCAATCGGCTGCTTGCCCACAACAAGCTCACCGGCCATGCCGTCACCCTGGAAATGGCCGAGCGCGAGGTGCGCGACCTGATCCGCCCGCAGGAGCCCAAGCGGGTCAAGATCGAGGACATCCAGCGGGTAGTCGCGCGGCAATACAATGTCAGCCGCTCCGACCTGTTATCCTCACGGCGCACCGCCAATGTGGTGCGCCCGCGCCAGGTGGCGATGTATCTCGCCAAGACGCTCACCTTGCGCTCGCTGCCCGAGATCGGGCGCCGGTTCGGCGGCCGCGACCACACCACCGTGCTGCATGCGGTGCGCAAGATCGAGGGCCTCGTCGGCAACGACATGGCCTTGGCCGAGGAGATTGAAATCCTCAAGCGGCAATTGCAGGAGTAGGCGGCGCCCACCGCGAAATCGGGCGACGTGTGCGGCCTCGTCCCGGGATGCCTGGGGCGGGGCCTTCTTTTTTATGCGGCAAATCGGGCCCGCCCGCTGTGGGGAAATGCACGCCGCAAGAGGCTCGACCCTTGCGGATTTCGCACCGCCCGTGCCACCTTTGCCCCCCGGCCTCGCAATCGAGCGATCCGCCGGCTTGCCGGCGCGCCATTTCAAGGTTCTCCAGGGCGCCGAAGCGGGTTTTTCCATGAAAGTAACTGTCGAGCGTGCTGAATTGCTGAAGTCGCTGGGCCGCGTGCATCGCGTCGTCGAGCGCCGCAATACCATTCCGATCCTGGCCAACGTCCTGATCAAAGCCGACAAGGGCAAGCTCAGCCTCAAAGCCACCGATCTCGATCTGGAGGTCACCGACTCGATTGCCGCCGAGGTTTCGCCTGGCGGCGCCACCACCGTACCGGCGCACATGTTCTATGAGATTGTGCGCAAGCTGCCCGAAGGGGCGCAGATCGTGGTCGAGGGCTCCGGCGACCGCGCGGTGCTATCGATCCGCGCCGGGCGCTCGCGTTTCACGCTGCAGACCCTGCCGGAGAGCGATTTTCCCGATCTCGCCGCGGGCGACATGACGCATTCCTTCACGCTCGCCGCGGCCGATCTCAAGCGGCTGATCGACAAGACCCAGTTCGCCATCTCCACCGAAGAGACGCGCTACTACCTCAACGGCATCTATCTGCATGCCGCCGGCACCGCGAAGAGCCCGACGCTGCGCGCGGTCGCGACCGACGGCCACCGGCTGGCGCAGGTCGAACTGCCGCTGCCGCAAGGCGCCTCCGGCATGCCGGGCGTCATCGTGCCGCGCAAGACGGTCGGTGAGGTGCAGCGGCTGATCGAGACCGGCGAGGGTGAGGTCAAGATCGAGCTGTCCTCGGGCAAAATCCGTTTCACCATCAGTGACGTCGTGCTGACGTCGAAACTGATCGACGGCACTTTCCCCGACTACGCGCGCGTCATCCCCGTCAACAACGACAAGGAACTGACTGTCGACAAGAAGGATTTCGAAGCCGCCGTCGACCGCGTCTCCACCGTGTCGAGCGAGCGCGGCCGTGCCGTCAAGCTGTCGATCAGCGGCGGGCGGTTGGTGCTGTCGGTGACCAATCCGGACTCGGGCAGCGCCACCGAGGAACTGGAGGTCGATTACGCCTCTGATTCGCTCGATATCGGGTTTAATTCCCGCTACCTGCTGGATATCGCTGCGCAGATCGAAGGCGAGGTTGCCGTGCTCAAGCTCGCCGATCCGGGTTCCCCGACGCTGATCCAGGACAAGGACGCCAAGGGCGCGCTTTACGTGCTGATGCCGATGCGCGTCTAGGGCCGGCATCCCGCCTGCGCCTTTCAAATCGCCATCTGAACTTGCCGGAGTCGGGCCAAGCCGGGCAAGCTGTCCTGGGTGGCTGGGGACGCGGCATGCAGATTGGGATGATCGGGCTTGGACGGATGGGCGCCAATATCGCCCGCCGCTTGATTCGTCATGGCCATGAGATCGTCGCTTACGATCAGGCCGCGGCGGCCGTCGAAGAATTGATGCGAGATGGCGTTTCGGCGGCCAGGACCATCGAACATGTCGTCAGCGCATTGTCGCCGCCGCGAGCGGTGTGGGTGATGCTGCCGGCGGGCGAGGCCACCGAAGCCACGATCGAGCAACTGGCCGGCCTGCTCAAGACCGGCGATGCCGTGATCGATGGCGGCAATACGTTCTGGCGCGACGATCTGCGCCGCGCCAGTGCGCTCAAGCGGCGCGGCATCCATCACCTCGATGTCGGCACCAGTGGCGGTATCCTGGGACGCGAGCACGGCTATTGCCTGATGATCGGCGGCGACGGCGAGGTCGTGCGCCAACTGCGCCCGGTATTCGCGGCGTTGGCGCCGGGCGGCGGCGGTGGTGGATCGAGCGCCACGCAGGGCTGGCTGCATGTCGGACCGCACGGCGCCGGGCACTTCGTCAAGATGATCCATAATGGAATCGAATATGGACTGATGCAGGCCTATGCCGAAGGCTTCCAGATTCTCAAGGAAACCGACGCGGCGGCATTGCCCGAAGCCGAGCGCTTCAATCTCGACATCGCGGCGATCGCAGAAGTCTGGCGCCATGGCAGCATCGTCTCGTCCCGGCTGCTGGACGTGATCGGGGCGGCATTGTCCAATGATGCGGCGCTCGACGGATTTTCCGGCGTCGTCGACGACACCGGCGAAGGCCGCTGGACGGTGCAGACTGCGATCGAGCGTGCCATCCCGGCGATGGCATTGACCACGGCGCTCAACGCCCGCTTTCGCTCGCGGCGCGCGCACAATTTCGCCGACAAGATGATTTCGGCCATGCGCCGCGGCTTCGGCGGCCATACCGAGTCCAAAGGCAAATCCTGATGCCGCCGCGCGCTCCCGGCGATCCGGCTTTGCCCTGGCGCACGGCGATCATCGTCATGGGCGTATCCGGCGCCGGCAAAAGCACCATCGCCTTGCGCCTGGCGCAGCGGCTCAACCGCACGCTTCTGGAAGGCGATACGCTGCACCCGCCGCAGAACGTCGAGAAGATGAAACACGGGATACCGCTCGCCGACGAAGACCGGCTGCCCTGGCTGCTGGCCATTGCGGCAAAGATCGATGCCGCGCGCAAAGCGCGAAAGCCGATCGTCGTTACCTGCTCGGCGCTCAAGCGCGCCTACCGCGCGACGCTCGCAGCCGGCGACGGCGACGTCGGCTTTGTGTATCTGAAAGGCGCCAAGGACCTGATCGCCCGGCGGCTTGCGAGCCGCGTCGGCCATTTCATGCCGCCGCAGCTTCTCGACAGCCAATTTGCTGCGCTGCAGGAACCCGAAGCCGACGAGCCGTCGATCATCGTTGCCATCGATCCAGCGCCCGACGCTATCGTCGAGTCGATCGTTGCGCGTTTTGTCATGCAAGAGCGGCTGTAATTTCGACGGATTCCCCGGTCTGCCCCAGCTCCCGCTTTTGATTTATGACAATTACGTTATAGGCTTGCCTTGCTATGAATTGGACGTGGGGTAAGCGTGTATGCCGGGGGGCCGGACAAAAGCGCGCAAGAGCGACAATTCCAATCCAAGACATTCGACGTGATACGGCCGGCCGCCCGTCGGCAATGACTATTGACAAACCTGTCGGTGAGAACGCCAATGAGCATCTCTGCGGACATTGTGAAAAAGGAAGATCTCCGCTCGCATCTTTTCCGCGAGACGTGGCGAACGCTGATTCCTGAGGTCTTTCGCGACGTGCCGACCTATTACGACCAGGGCAACGCTGTCGCATCGCTCGGCAGCTGCGCCTGGTGGAGCAATAAATTCGCGAGCGCGGTTATCAAGCATCTGCCGTGCGGTGCCAAGGTGCTCGACGTCTGTTCGGGCACGCACGACATCCCGCTGCGGCTGCTGGCGCGTGATCCGACGCTCGGGATCGATGCCGTGGACGGCAGCGCGCACATGACGGCGGAAGGCCAGCGCCGCGCCCGCGAGCGCAACCTGACCATCAATGCGCGCGTCTGCGACGTCCACGAGTTGCCTTACCCCGACGACTCTTTCGACGCCGTGACGCTGCAATTCGCTTCCCGCCATCTCGAGATCGTAAAAGCGTTCAAGGAGATCGAGCGGGTGCTCAAGCCGGGCGGCTTGTTTTGCCATAACGATATGCTGCGCCCGTCATCGCCGATCGTCGAGGCGCCGCATCTGACCTATCTGCGGTTTTCGGTGTGGTTCACCGCTAAGCTTTTCGGCAGTTCGGCGGAGAGCCTGAAATGCGTCGACTACTTCGCCGAAGCGATCCGCAATTTCTATACGCCTGCGGAAATGGGCGAGCTGCTCGAGGCGGTCGGCTTTGAAAGCATCGAAAGCCGCAGCTTTTTCACCGGCGTCATGGCCTATCACATTGTGCGCAAACCGGCGGCCTAGAGCAGAGATTGCATCGCCTTGATGCTGTGCTAGGCAGGCTGTTCCGCCGAGCCCGCATTCGCTCGCGCAGCGCGCGTCGCGCCCGTTGCCCGGCCACGCGAGTGATATGATCGCCGCCGCTCATATACGCCGCCTGACACTGGCGAATTTCCGCAGCTATCACGCCGCCACACTCACGCTTGCACAGCCAGGGCCGGTGGTGCTCACCGGGGCCAACGGGGCAGGCAAGACCAATCTGATCGAGGCGGTCTCGCTTCTGGCGCCGGGTCGCGGCCTGCGCCGCGCCACCATGGAGGAAATGGCGTTTTCCGAAGGCGACGGCGCCTGGGCGGTTAATGCCGAGGTGGAAGGCATGCTCGGCCTCGCCACGCTCGGGACCGGCATCGATCCATCGGCCGGCGAGGATTCCTCGCCGACGCGCAAATGCCGCGTCGACCGTGAAGCCGTTTCCTCCGCGGTGGCCTTTGCCGATCACCTGCGGATCGTATGGCTCACCCCCGCCATGGACCCGTTGTTCAACGGTCCGGCTTCGGAGCGACGGCGTTTTCTCGACCGGTTGGTGCTCGCCGTCGACGCGCAGCACTCAAGCCGCGTCGCCGCGCTCGAGCGCTCGTTGCGCTCGCGCAACCGTCTGCTCGAGGATGCGCGCAGCGATTCGCATTGGCTCGACGCGATCGAGCACGAAACCGCGGAAGTCGCGGTGGCGGTGGCGGCGGCGCGTGCGGAGGCGGTGGCGCGGCTGTCGGCATCGCTGTTGCAGGCGCGCGAACAGAGAGGGCTTCCCGATGCCGAAATCGCCCTGCAGGGCTGGATGGAGGCGCTGCTGCCCTCGCACAGCGGCACCGAAATCGAAGACCGCTACCGCGCATTGTTGAAAGAGAACCGCGCCCGCGATGCGGCGGCCGGGCGCACGCTCGACGGCCCGCATCTCTCCGACCTCGCCGTCACCCACGCCGGCAAGGGCATCCCGGCGCGCGAGGCCTCGACCGGCGAGCAGAAGGCGCTGCTGATCCGCCTCGTGCTGGCCCATGCCGGACTGATCAAGGATATGACCGGTTTCGCACCGATC
>DATJYA010000360.1:0-2226 GCA_035499835.1 Pseudolabrys sp. | reverse complement strand
TCGGGCCTGCTGCGGGCGCTGCGATTGATCTCGGCGCGGGTCCCGTTCGCGCGCCAGACGAGATCCGGCTCGATGCCGATGATCGAATGACGGCCGCGCACGGCGCCGCCTTCGACCGACTCGAGCAGGAAGCTCATCGGCTTCCCGCCGCCGAGCTTGAGAAACGCCGAGACCGGCGTCTCCAGGTCGCCGACCAGGGTGGTCCACACCACCTGCGCTTCGCCACGGGCATAACGCTCGGCGAAAACGGTTTCCGACGGCTCGATCTGCATGATCTCAGCGCGCGGTCCCGACAAAGCGGTTTGCGGACCAGATCATGCGCTAATCCTGCGGGATCGACGGCGAGCCGCCGCCGATCGCCTGATTGAGCGCCGTCTGATTGATGGAGACGCCGATTTCGGTCTCCAGCCGCGCCAGATATTCGCCGATGATGTCGTCGGCATAGGAATTCTGCAACGAACTCTCGAGCCGCTGCGTGTCCGGCGCGTTGAGATCGAGCTTGGGATCGACGATGTCGGTCACGGTGAACACCACGCGCTCGTCGGCTTTGGCGCCCTCGGCGGCGCCGGACGAGCCCTTGGCCGTGGTGAACACGGCCTGCAGCACTTTTGCCGGCGCCTGCTCGGTCGGCTTGCCGCGCTGCAGGTCGCTTGCGGTCTCAACTTTAAGGCCCGCTTCGCCCGCCACCTGCGCCAGCGTCGATCCGGTCTTGAGCTTGCCGAGCATGTCGCCGGCCTTGCCTTGCAGGATCTTGGCGATTTCATCTTCGCGCCAGCGCGCCGCGACCTGATCCTTGACCTCGTCGAGGTTGCGATCGTGTGACGGCGTAATGCCGTTGACGTCGAACCAGAGCCAGCCGCCGCCCGGCAATTGCAGGGCTTCGTTATCGACGCCGACATTGCTGGCGAATGCCGCGGCGACCACGTCCGGCGTCTTCGGCAGATCGGCGACGAGGGAGCCGTCGGGCCGGCGGCCGGAACGGTCGACGGCATCGACGGTGATGGCCTTCAATCCCAGCTTCTTTGCCGTCTCGAGCAGCGTCGATCCGGCGGCCCGCTCATCTTCGATCTTGTCGCGCAAGTCGCCCAACTGGCTCTTGGCGCGGCTTTCGGCGATCGCCTGTTTGACCTGCGCCGAAACCTCGTCAAAGCTCTTCTGCGTTCCCGGCTCGATCTTGCCCACCAGCAGCAGCACGGTGCCGAACTGGCCCTTGAGAGGCTGGCTTACCTCGCCGGGCTTAAGCGAGAACGCCGCCTCGGCGACCGCCGGATCGATGATGTCGGCCTTCACGACCATGCCGAGATTGGTATCGCTGATTTTAAGGCCGCGCGATTTGGCGACGTCGGCGAAGCTTTCGCCCTTGGCGATGCGGTCGCGCGCAGCGGCGGCTTCGTCTGCGCTGGGAAACACCATCTGCTGCAGTTCGCGCTTTTCGGGAACGCCATAGGCGTCCTTGTGCGATTCGTAATAGGCCTTGGCGTCGGCGTCGGAGACGGTGTCGGGCTTTGCCAGCTCGGTCGGCGTGACTGCGAGCAGCGTGAGCTTGCGGTATTCGGGCGCGCGGAACATGACTTTGCGCTCGTCGAAATATTTGGCGAGCGTTTCCGGCGTCGGCTGGGCGATGTCGCCCGCCTGCGCCGGCCCCAGCGCCACGTAGTCGACGTTGCGCTTTTCGTTCTGGTACTGGTTGAGCGCCGACAGCATGGCGGCCGGCACACGCAGATTGCCGCCGATGCTCTGCGCGATCTGCCGGCGCAGCAGCACGCGGCGCTGTTCGTCGATGTAGCGCGCCTCGCTGTAGCCGGCATTGCGGATGAGCAGGACAAAGCGGTCGTGGTCGAACTGGCCGTTGACGCCGCGGAAGCTCGGATCGCTCATGATCAGCCTGGCGATTTCGGCGTCGGACAGGTTGAGGCGCCAGCTTCGCGCCTTATCGTCGAGCGCGGTTTCGGCGACGAATTGACCGACGATGCGCTGGCTGATGCCCAGCGCGCGCGCCTGATCCGGGGTGATCGGGCGTCCGAGCTGACGGCTGAACTGCTGCAGCCGATCATTGTAATACTGGCGGAACAGATCGATGGAGATTTCGGTATTGCCGACCTTGGCCACCGAATTGAGCCCGAAGCCGCGAAAAATGTCGCCGATGCCCCAAATGGCGAAGCTGATGACCAGCACGCCCATGACGGCGGCCATGATCGCTTTGCCGAGCCAGGAGCCGGAGGCTTT
>DATJYA010000359.1:0-7056 GCA_035499835.1 Pseudolabrys sp. | reverse complement strand
CGTCATGATGTACCGCGACCTCGACGATGCCGCCTTCGTCAAGTGCGTCGAAAAGCACGTCGCCGCCATCAATGCCGGCATCGAAGGCATCCCGCGCGACCGCGTGCGCCTCCACGTCTGCTGGGGCAACTGGGAAGGCCCACACATCCACGATGTGGCGCTGGAGAAGATCCTGCCGGCGCTCTACCAGGCGAAAGTCGGCGCGCTGTCGCTCGAGTTCTCCAATCCGCGTCATGCCCACGAATACGCGGCGTTGAAGAAGCACCCGTTGCCCAAGGACATGCTGCTCGTTCCCGGCGTCGTCGATTCGACCAGCAATTTCGTCGAACACCCGCAAGTCGTCGCCAAGCGCGTCGAGGAAGCGGTCGCCGCGGTCGGCGATCGCGAGCGCGTCATCGCCTCGACCGATTGCGGCTTCGGCACCTTCACCAAGCGCGAATGGGTGATCGAGCCGGTGGTGTGGCTGAAGCTGCGCTCGATCCGCGAAGGGGCGGATATTGCGTCGGCGAGGCTGTGGGGGAAGAAGGTGGCGTAGGCCTTTCCTCCGTTCGTGCCCGCGGACGCGGGCATGCAGGCTGCGCCAAGCACTACTAAGTCCCGCTTGCGCGGGGACGAACGGGGATAGAGGCACGCGGCACCGTCCCTGTTCTTGAACGAACCGCCGCCCTATAATGCGGGCCATTACACCGGCCAAAGCCGGCTTGCCCCGGAAAGAACTCAGGAGGACGCCATGGACGAGAGAACGCGCGAGCCGGTGAAGATCACCGCCGAGGACATCAACCCGCGCTACAACTGGGGCCGCCATCTGCCGGTGCTCGGCACCATGGGCGTCGACTTCGAGGAGCGCGTCGACTACCGGCGCATGCACCGCTACCGGCTCGGCCGCGCGCAGGCGGCGCTGGAAGCGTCCGACCTCGGCGCGCTGCTATTGTTCGACGATAACAACATCCGCTACGTCACCTCGACCAAGATCGGCGAATGGGCGCGCGACAAGTTGTCGCGCTGGACGCTCTTGGTGCGCGGCCAGGATCCGATCCTGTGGGACTTCGGTTCGGCAGCCTATCATCACAAGCTCTATTCGCCGTGGCTCAAGCCTGAGAACTGCAAGGCCGGTCTCGTCGGCCTGCGCGGCACCGTCGATCCCGCTTTCGGCCTGATGAAGCGCCACGCCGAGGAAATGGCCTCGATCCTGAAATCCGCCGGCGTCGCCAAGATGCCGGTCGGCGTCGACATCATCGAGCCGCCGATGATGTTCGAACTGGAAAAGGCCGGTCTCAAGATCAAGGACGGCCAGCAGATCATGCTGAGCGCACGCGAGGTGAAATCCGCCGACGAGATCGCACTCTTGAACCGCGCCGCCGCGATGGTCGACGGCGCCTACGACCTGGTCAACGAGATGCTGCGTCCGGGCGTGCGCGAGAACGACATCGTCGCCGAGGTCAACAAGTTCCTATACACCCACGGCTCCGACGACGTGGAAGCGGTCAATGCCATTTCCGGCGAGCGCTGCAATCCGCACCCGCACAACTTCACCGACCGCATGATCCGCCCGGGCGATCAGGCCTTCTTCGACATCCTGCAGGCCTTCATGGGCTACCGCACCTGCTACTACCGCACCTTCAACGTGGTGCGCGCGACGCCGGCGCAGCACGACGCCTACCGGATGGCGCGCGAATGGCTCGACAACGCCATCGAGCGCATCAAGCCCGGCGCCTCGACCGCGCATATCTGCGAGGTGTTCCCGAAGGCGCAGGAATTCGGCTTCCCCGACGAGATGGCGGCCTTCGGCCTGCAATTCGCCCACGGCCTTGGCCTCAATCTGCACGAACGGCCGATCATTTCGCGCGTGGTGTCGATGGACCATCCGACCGAGATCAAGGAAGGCATGGTGTTCGCGATCGAGACCTATTGCCCGGCGACCGACGGCTTCTCCGCCGCGCGCATCGAGGAAGAGGTCGTGGTCACCGACAAGGGCTGCCGGCTGATCTCGCTGTTCCCGGCGGAGGAATTACCGATCAGCGCGAAGTATTGAGGGCAACGCCATTCAGCTTTGTCATTGCCAGGCTTGACCCGGCAATCCAGGGCGCGCTTCGACGACAAGAATCTGCCGTGAGGCTCTTCTTCGCCGAGTTTCATCATGGATGCCCGGGTCAAGCCCGGGCATGACGGCAGAGAGGCTTTCTCTCGCTCTACCTTACGCCGACGGCGGCGCACTTCCTGTTGCCTGTGCGTGCGCTTGTCGCTGCGCCGCATTGAGCGCCGCCGGCAGCGCCACGCTCACGGAATCGACCATCGAGGTCGGCATCAGGATGGTGGCGCCGCGCTCCTTGGTGGTCTCGTAGATGATGTTCATGGCGCGCAAATGCAGCGCCGCGGCGCTGCCGGCATAGGTATTGGCAGCGTCGACGAACTTCTGCGCGATCGCGGCCTCGGCGCTGCCCAGGATCACGCGCGCCTCCTTCTCGCGCTCGGCCTGCGCCTGGCGCGACATGGCGTCCTGCAGCGCCACGGGGATGGCGACGTCGCGGATCTCCACGGCATTGACTGAGATGCCCCAGTCGGCGGTCTTGCGCGCAATTTCGCCGCGCAGGACTTCGTCGGCCGCCTTGCGGTCGGACAGCAGCTCCGAGAGATGCGCGGCGCCGATCATTTCCCGCAAGCTCGTCTGCGCCACGCGGTCGATGGCCGAGCGATAGTCGGTGATGTTGAGCGCGGCGCGCTGGGCGTCGTGCACGTGCCAGAAGATGATGGCGTCGACGTTGACCGGCACGGTGTCGCGGGTGAGCGCCTGCTCGGCGTTGAAGCCGGTGGTCTGGATGCGCTCATCGATGACGGCGGTGATGGAGTCGAGGACCGGGATGATCAGGAACAGCCCCGGTCCCTTGACGCTGGACAGCTTGCCGGCGCGCAGGATGACGAAGCGCTCCCAGTTGTTGGCCATCTTCAGCGATACCGCGGTGAGCACCGCGAGAATGCCGAAGCCGGCGGCGACCAGGGGAAAGTTCGCCAGGACCGCGAGCGCGGCGACGATGGCGAATACGACGACAAGCAATAAAGTGATGGGGTTCATGGCGAAGCCTCCCTGGCAAAAATTGCGGCGGCAGCGCCGGCGGCGCGCGCCGTCCGATTGCAGATACGCCAAAAATGCGGGACTGCAAGGCGGCCGCAATGCCGCCAGAGAGGCCGCCTCAGGCGGCGCGGACGCGGGCGACGAATTGCTGCGCTTCCTGCTGCAGCGCGGCGGCCTGGCGGTTGAGGTCGGCGACCGCCTGCATGATCTGCTGCGCATCCTGCCGGGTACGGCCGGCAAAATCATTGACCCCGGCAATGGTATCGGCGACGTGGCGCGTGCGCGCGGCGGCGCCCTCGACGCTTTCGGCGATCTTCTGCGTCGCCTCGCTTTGCAGGCGCACCGAGCCGGTGATGGAACGCGAGACTTCCTTGATCTGCATCACCACGGCCGACATCGACTGGGTGGCGCCGCGCACGCCGGCGATGATCTCGGCGACCGAGCCGGTCTTGTCCCTGATCTCGGCGAGCGCTTTCGTCGTCTGCGCCGCCAAAGTCTTTACCTCCTGCGCCACCACGGCGAAGCCGCGGCCGGATTCGCCTGCCCGCGCCGCCTCGATGGTGGCATTGAGCGCAAGCAGGTTGGTCTGATTGGCGATGGCGTGGATCATGCCCGCCACCTTGTCGATCTCGCTCACGGTCGCCACCAGGCCGTCGGCATTGGCCACGGCGACGTCGGCGCGGCGCGTGGCCTCTGTGACCACGCCCGAAGCGTTGGCGACCTGGGTGCTGATGTCGTGCATGGCCATGGACAATTCGTCGATCGCCGCCGACACCGTGCCGGCCGCCTCGGTACTCTCTCCGGCGACCACCGCGGCGGCGCGCGCCGAGCGGCCGGAATCCTCGGCAACGCCGCTCATCGAGCGCGCCGAGCCGTCGAGCTGCGCCGCGGAGGACGCCAGCGCCCCGGCGACGCTGAGGATCTTGCTTTCGAAACTGTGCGCCAGGCGATCGAGCGCGTCGCGTTTCTCGGCGGCCGCCTGCTCGCGCGCGCGCTGGCGTTGCGCCTGCGCCTCGCGCAAAGCGACGCTGTTGTCGCGAAACACCAGCACCGCTCGCGCCATCACGCCGACCTCATCGCCGCGCTTGAGGCCCTCGATCGCCACGTCATATTGACCCTGCACGATTTGCCGCATGACGCCGGCGAGCCGCTGCAGCGGCCGCGCCACCACGCGATGCGCGAGCAGCATCGCCAATAGAACCGTGACGAACGTGCCGCCGACCAGCACGCCGGCGAGCAGCCTGTAGGTCCAGGCCTTGTTCTCGGTCGCCACCTCCAGCGCTTCCTTGCTCTGGCCGCCGAGGATGTCGATCAGGCGATTCATGCTGGTTTGTGCGTCGACCAGCGCCGGCTCGAATTTGAATTCGAGGGTGAAGCGCGTCTGCTCGCGGTTGCCGGCCTTGCTCACGGCGTAGACGGAATTGGCGATCGTGTTGACGAGCTCGAGCCGCCTGAGCATGCCGTCGACATCCTCGCGATGGCCGGGCAGGCGGTCGGCAACGCCATTGAGCCAGGTCTTGGCCGCTGCGTATTGGCCGGCGCGTTCGTCATTGGCCTCGTGCACGGTATCGGGATCGCTGCTGGCGGCCATCTTGTAGGTCGCGAGGCCGATCCAGCCGAGCGCGATCTTCGCTTCGGTCAGGGTGAGCCGCTGCGGCTCGATCCTTTGCGTGACCTCGGCGTTGGCGCGGTCGATTTCATGCAGACTGCGCAGGCAGAACCAGTTGGCCGCCGCCGACATCGCGCCGAGCGCACCGATGAGCAGCACGGTTTTCACCGCGATCGGCATTCGCGCCGGGAGAAGTCGATGCATTGGCGGCCTTGAGGGTGGAAAATCGCACTTGAAGATCTAGCGGCGAATGGTTCCCGCTGTCTTAACCGTCAAGTCACGTGGGCGTAATTTCTGTCACAAAGCAACGGGCGCGCCACGACGCAAAAATAAATCTGGCGAATTCCGATTGTGACAACTTCCGATAAGCTGCACTTAACTTTTCGCCGCTATCGACACGCGCGTGGCCCGGCGCCGCCAAGTGAGCGCGGGATCCTGAAACAAATCGTCTCGGTTTGCGCCGACAGGGGAGCCGTCATGAGCAATCGCGGAGCGGAATATAACGTCCTGTTTTTGGGCAGCGGCAATTGCGCGCGCTCGATCATGGCTGAAGCAATTCTTAATCGCGAGGGCGTGGAAAATTCTCTGCCTATTCGGCGGGCATCCATGCCCATGCCGTGCTCGATCAAGACGCGATCGACCTGCTGAACAAGCTGCACTTCGACGTCGGCGCCCTGCATCCGAAGGAATGGAGCGAGTTCGCCGGAGAACATGCGCCGGCCTTCGATTTCATCTTCACGGTCTGCGACGATGCGGCGCTGCTGCCGCGCTCGATGTGGCGGGGCAATCCGATCTTCGCGCACTGGAGCGTTCCCGACCCGGCGCGCAGCGCCGGCAACGATGCGCAGGTGCGCCTCGCCTATGCCGACGCCTTCCGCATGCTGTCGAACCGCATCGGCATCTTCGTCAACCTGCCGCTGCGCTCGCTCGATCTCATGAGCATGCAGCGCAAGCTCGACATGATCGGCAATCCGGAAGCGGCGGCGATCGTCGCCGCCTAGGCCGGCAGCTTCTCGCGCAGATGCGGGAACTTTTCGCTCAGCAATGAGCCGTGATAATAGGTCGGCGCAAACGCCGGCTGCGCGCGGATATTGTCGAACCAGGTGACGACGCGCGGCAGATCCTGCCACTGATGCGCCATGCCGAGATCGTCCATGCGCACCAGCGCCGGCATGACCGCGACGTCGGCAAGCGTGATGTCCTTGCCCAGGAGCCACGGTCCGCCGCTCTTGTCGATCTCGGCGTCCATGCGCAGATAGGTGCGGCGCAGACGGTCGAGCGCCGCATCCATTTCCTTCGGCGGGAACCCGGTCTGGCCCATGGCCATCATGAATTCCTTGCGCAGCGGCTTGCTCTCGGCAAATTCGACGAAGGCGCGGCGGCTCATCTTCTGGAAGCTGGGCAGGAAGGCGAGGTTGAAGGTGGGCACGCGCACGGCGGCGGCCGCCATCTCGTCGATGAAATGCATCAGCGCACGCATGCGCGCGCGCTCGACCGGCGATTCCGGCGTGAAAGTCGTGTCCGGCACGACTTCATCGAGATATTCGGTGATCACCGTCGAATCGATGACGATGGCGCCGTCGTGGTCGAGCGTGGGCACCACCCCATTGGGATTGAGCTTGAGATAATCCGGCTTGAGCTGGTCGCCTTCGAGCAGATTGAGTTTCACCTCATCGAAGGCAAGCTGTTTGGCGTTGAGCACGAAACGCACCCGCTGGCTGCAGGTCGATTGTGGGGCGTTATAGAGCGTAAAGGCCATGCAGCACTCCCGGTCGGGCCGAATCTCGAAGCATCCAATGATGCGTCAGGCGAGCGGAGCAAATCCAGCGGCATATTTATGGTCATTTTACTTGTACGGCCGGCGCCGCACCGGTTCACTCCATCTCGTGCGCGACCGCTGTTTTCCTCCCTTTTTGGCCTACGGCGGTATGAATCCTCCACCTATGCACACAGGGCCCCTCGCGGGGCCCTTTTTTTATCTATTCGAGTCCGGTGCCGACATTTTTGTTTTCCGGCGTGAGTTTCATGCCGGCAGCGAGCGCCATGGTCTCGGCAAGCGCGGCAAAATCCTTCTGCAGATATTCTTCCGGGTTCTTCTGCAGCGTCGCGGCGCCGAAATGCGTCTGCAGCACTTCGCGGGTCGCCGCGGTCACCGGCATGGGCACGTCCCATTCGCGGGCGAGTTCGAGGCCGAGATCGAGATCCTTGCGCAAGAGTTCCGGCGTGAACGTCGTGTTCCAGTCGAGATTGACCAGCGCCGGCGTCTTGTAGGCGGTGAACATCGAGCCCATGACGCCGTTGTTCATGAAGGCGAGGAAAGCATGGCGCGGCACGCCCATCTTGTTGGCGAGCAGCGTGATTTCGATCAGGTTCTCGA
>DATJYA010000358.1:0-64492 GCA_035499835.1 Pseudolabrys sp. | reverse complement strand
CGGTCGTCGAAGGCATTCTGCTGGAACCAGGCGGTGAACAGCCGACCGGTCGCCAGCGCGTCGATGTTGCTCGGGTCGGCGATCGAGCCGACATTGTCGGCGGCAGTGACATGCCCGGCATTGTGGATCTCGTAGAAGGTGGCGTGGGTGCTGGCGCCCTTCCAGCCGATGAGCTTGTCGAGGTCGGTATCGACGGACGTCTCGAGCCGGCCTTCGTAGCTCGCGCGCCGGTCGATGCCGCCCGAGACGACGCCGAGGATCTCGTTGATGTAATTGATGGTGACGTCGATGCCCTTGTCATGAAGCGCGGTGCGCGCGCCGCCCCAGTCGCCGGTGAGCGTGTCCTGGTCCCAGATCGACGGCGGCTTACCGGCATCTTCGGCTTGAGCGTCACTGATCTGACTTGCGAGGAATGCGCTGAGCACAGCCCAAACCAAAGACGCGAAACACGAATCTCTCACGCGATCGCCGCACATTTCGAAGTCGCCCCGATTAATGCTCGATAGAGATTGCCACGTCCGCAAATATGATGATATAAATAAATCATCATACTCTGCGGGCGATCCCGAGGATGACCAAAATGGTGCTGCCAAATCCCTTCGACGACCTGTCCAGCAACGTCAAAGTCAAAGCCGCGGTCGCCTACGCGGTTTTAATTGCCGCCAACGCGGCGGCCTGGATTTGGGCATGGGCTGCTTTCGCGGATCGGCCAGTTTTGCTCGGCACTGCAATGCTCGCCTATATGTTCGGGCTTCGGCATGCGTTCGACGCGGATCATATCGCGGCCATCGACAACGTCGTGCGCAAGTTGATGCAGGAGAACAAGCGGCCATTTTCGGTGGGCTTTTTCTTTTCGCTCGGTCATTCCACTATCGTGGTGCTGGCGTCCGTCGTCATTGCCGCCACGGCGGCGGCCATGCAGAGCAAGCTCGATCAGTTTCACAATATCGGCGGCATCATTGGAACTGCCGTATCCGCAGCGTTCCTTCTGGCAATCGGTGTCGCCAATCTCTTCATCCTCAAGGCCATTTGGTCAGCGTTCAAGCGAGCGCGCGGCGGTGAGAGAATTATTGAAGAAGATCTCGACACTCTGCTGGCCGGCCGGGGGTTTTTTGCCCGCCTTTTCCACCCCATGTTCCGGTTGATTTCGCGATCATGGCAGATGTACCCAATCGGATTTTTATTCGGCCTCGGCTTCGATACGGCGACAGAGATAGGACTGCTTGGCATCTCGGCGACCCAGGCCGCCCAAGGCATGTCCTTCTGGACGATCATGGTTTTTCCCGCGCTGTTCACCGCCGGCATGTCGCTCATGGACACTACCGACAGTGTGTTGATGACCAAGGCCTATGGCTGGGCCTTCGTCCACCCGATCAGGAAGCTCTGGTACAATCTGACGATCACTGCCGCTTCAGTCGTCGTCGCAATTTTTATAGGTGGGATCGAAGCCCTGGGCCTCCTCGGAGACAAGCTTGGACTCGAAGGTGGGATCTGGAGCGTTATCGGAGGGCTCAACGACAATTTGACGAATTTCGGTTACGTCGTCGTCGGCATATTTATGGCCAGTTGGATTATCTCGACCATGATCTATCGTGTAAAAGGCTACGACAAATTGCAGACCGGGCCGGCCTAGCCCCTGGTTCCGGATACCGACCGTCGCGGTTTGGACCCTGACGGTGGCGGCGACTATGCAGCCGAAGGAGGTTGCGCTGGCGCCGGAATTGCCATCGCTTCCGGCGTTTGCTGAGCGGGCGAAATCTCAGCTAGTCATGAAATCGGCTCTTGGGGCTACACGGGGCCACAAAGTCCGATGGCTTTCTTCGCATTGGCGACAGAGTAATCGACTACCTCTCTCTCGTGGTTCGAATCCTGCCACCTCAGCCAGCCAGTGCGGTCGCCGGCAGCTTCTCGACGAATCGTCCACCAGCTCGCCTTTCGACAGGTAGCTGGGGCCGCCGGAAGCAGACATCAAGTCGGGCCTGACTATTCAACGACGACGCGCGCTTCGCCGTTCTCGACGCTGCCGATGATCCGCGCGGCCGGGTAGCCGTCGGCCACGATTATGTCGAGCAATGCCGCGGCGCGGTGCGCCGCGCACGACACCAGCAATCCGCCCGAGGTCTGAGGATCGCAATACAACTGCCGCTGCCATTCCAGGGTATCGTCGGGAAGTGTGACGTTCATATCGTAGCTCTTCCAATTCCGTCCCGACGCGCCGGTGATGAAGCCCTTCTGCGCGAGCGCGGCGGCCTCCTTGAGGTACAGCAGTGTCGAAGAATTGATCGCCACCGTTTTGTTTGAGCCGCGCGCCATTTCCAATGTATGCCCGAGCAGGCCGAACCCAGTGACGTCGGTCATCGCGTGAACGGCGGCTTCTTTGGCGAGTTTGGTGCCGACACGATTGAGCAATGTCGTGGTCGCAATAAACTCCTCATATCCGCTAGGGGAAAGCGCACCTTTCTTGAAGGCGGCAGAATAAATGCCGACGCCGAGCGCTTTCGTGAGAATCAGCTTGTCGCCGGCCTTGGCATCGGAATTGCGCCGTATGTTGCCTTTTGTTCCAGTGCCGATGACGGCAAGACCATAGATCGGCTCCGGTGAATCGATGGAATGGCCTCCGGCGATGGGAATGCCGGCTGCCTCGCAGACCGATGCGCCGCCTTCCAGGATTTTGCGCACCATCTCGGGCGGGATTTTGTCGACCGGCATGCCGAGAATGGCGAGCGCCATGATCGGTGCGCCGCCCATCGCATAGACATCGGAGATCGCGTTGGTAGCCGCGATGCGTCCGAAATCGCGCGGCTCGTCCACCATCGGCATGAAGAAATCGGTGGTGGCGATGATGCAGGTGCCGTTGTCGAGTTCCCAGACGGCGGCGTCGTCGCCGGTTTCGACGCCGACCAGCAACTGCTTATAGGGCGTCGTTGCCGGATGGCTCGACAGCAGTTGCTGCAGCACGGATGGCGCCAGCTTGCAGCCGCAACCGCCGCCGTGCGACAGGTGGCTCAGACGAATGGGCTGCATGATGTTCATTGTGCTTTCTCCGAGTCAGCCCGCAATTTGTTCCGGTATTGGCTGGCGCAGCGTGCGCCACGCGGCGACCAAATTGGCGGCAGCGGTTTCGACTTCTTCTTTGGTCGTGGCTCGTCCCAACGACAGGCGAACGGCTCCGAGTGCCCGCTCGCGCGGGATGCCGAGCGCGGTCAGAATGGCGGACGGGTCCTCGCCGTCGGCGTGGCAAGCGGAACCGGTCGAGGCCATAACGCGCGGACACTGTTCCAGCAGCTTGCGGCCTGACACATCGGGAAAGAGAACGTTGAGCGTGTTCGGCAGGCGCCGCGTCCGATGACCGGTAAGGATGAGGCCGGGTATCTCGCGCTTGAGACCGGTAAAGAGCCTCTCGGTCAATTCGGAGAGTCGCTGCCGTTCGCCCTCAAGCATTGTGCCGGCGATCCGGCAGGCTTCGCTAAGAGCGACGATATAGGGGACATTTTCGGTGCCGGGCCGGCGGCCGCGGTCCTGGCCGGCTCCGAGCAGCAATGGCGGCAGGTCAATGCCGCGGCGGACATAAAGCGCGCCGACGCCCTTCGGCGCGTACAATTTATGTCCGGCAATCGACAGGAAATCGACGCCCAGCTGGCCGACATCGATGGGAATCTTGCCGGCCGATTGCGCCGCGTCGGCGTGGGCAAGGGCGCCGCGCTGCTTCGCTGCTGCAGCGATCTCGGCAACCGGCTCGATCGTTCCGATTTCGTTTTGTGCGTGAATGATGGTCACCAGCGCCGTCCCGCCATCGAGCGCCGCTGCTATTCGTGCTGGGTCCACAAGTCCGTCGGGCTGTGACGCTACGCGCGTGATTTTATGCTGGGCCGCCTCAAGGAAGGCGCAGCACGTTTCCGTCGCCGGGTGCTCAATCGTCGTGGTGACGACGCCGCGGCGCCTGCCGTCGATGTTGACGGCGCCACGGATGGCCAAGTTGCTGGCCTCGGTGCCGCCGCTGGTGAAAATGATTTCGTCGGGCGCAGCGCCAATGAGTGCGGCGACCTGGGCTCGCGCCCTCTCCACTGCCTCGTGCGCCCTAACGCCCAGAGCGTGCGTCGATGATGGATTGCCGAATTCGTCGCGCAGGTACGGCAGCATCGCCGCGAGCACGCGCGAATCCACGGGGGTGGTTGCATTGTAGTCGAGATAAACTGGCATCATGGCATCATCGCTGTTTGACGATCTTGAAGATGTAAATGCCGCCGTCGCGCGTTTGCGCGCTGAGCGAATGGCCGGTTTGCCCGACGAAGTGCGGCACGTCGATCACCGTCAGAGGATCGGTGCATTCGAGAACCAGCGTTCCCCCCACTGGCACGTTGCGCAACGCCTTCTTGGCGCGCAGCACCGGCTGCGGGCAGCGCAGGCCGCGCAGATCGAGCACGGTTTCTGTTGTTTGCGAATCCGAGGCCATCGGTTGCTTCAACATAGGAGCAACCGATCCTTATCGGCCTGCGAGGCGTCCGGGGAGCCTGATCCCGTCGTGGGCGTGCTTATTCCGGCGTCGCGTCGGGGGCGAACTGCGTCGGCGGTCCATTGAGATCCTCGCCTGTAGCCATGAATGGCTGATCGCGCGCCTCCGCCGCGTCGTTTTCCGCCGCGGTTTTCTGGCCTGTCGTCGATGCTGTGGCCTTGCCGGCGCTCTGGCTCGGCTGATCCTTCGAGGCGCCGCTCCAGCCGGTTGACCCTTTCTCCTGGTGGCCGGCGCTGTTCTGCGCGAACGAAGCGCCAGCGGATATCGCCAATAAAGCCGCGGCAAATGCCATCGGTAGTCCAACCGCCCTCATCGTGGCCTCCTGTGGGAGATTTCACGAGCAACGGCTGCCGTCGGCAAATGGTTCCATGCCGCCAGCACATGGCGGCTTTTAAAAGCGGGCGCCGCGGCGGCGGCGCCCGTTCGATTTGGCGCCGAAGGAACATCACGCCCCGGTAATCTCCTTCGACTTGATCGTATATTCAAATGTATCGGGATCCAGGCAGTCGAGCCGCGACGGCCCGCATTCGGCCTGCGGATACATCAGGAAGCCGAGCTTCGGACCCTTGGAACCGGGCAATGCCACGTCGTGCGCGAAATTATAGGCGAGCCAGTTGCCCTCCCAGGCCCCGAACAGCGTCTTGCGAGCGGCGACAACCTTGGGGTCGTCGATTGCAAGCTTGCCCGGCGGCTCCTCCAGCACCACCTTGCGCACGTCGGCGGGGTCGGTCGCCACCCAGCCATAACCGTTGAGGAAGACCTCGGCGCGGCAATGTTGCGCCTTGGTGACGGTCTCCGAGCCGGCGCCGAGGGCCTTGAAGCCGAATTTCGACGGCGCGACGCGAATGCCGTAAACGTCGCGTGCCGGAATATCGGCGGCGCGCACCAGCCCGACAAAAAGCGCGTTGAGGTCGGCGCACTTGCCGCCGAGATTGCCGGTCTTGAGCATTGCGGCGATGTCGCCAATGCCGCAACCGCGTACCTTGCCGTCACGGAATGTGTTCTCGACGATCCATTCATAGATTGCATGCACCTTCTCGACCTCGGTGTTTTTGCCCACAACGATCTTGTCCGAGGTCTGCTTGACGATGCCGTCGACTGGTATGAGCTCGCTGCCTTCAGTATTGAATTTGCGTTCGGCCGCACCGAGCTTGATCGACGGAACCTCGGGCTTGCTCAAATCAACCGCGCGATCCTGCGTGGAAATCTTGCTGGTGACTTCGACGATCGGAGCGGCTTCGCTCGCGGCCCATTGGACGTGCAGCATCTCAGCGCCATAGTGGGGATCGCGCGCCAGCGCGGCCTTGCCGTTGGTCTTCCACGTGTTGCCGCTCGACTTAAACCAGTCCTTCTCGTTCACCGACGGCAGCGGGACCCATGCCTGGGTGACGCCTTCGGGCTTGGCAATCTCGAGCCTGGTCGTAATTTCGAAATTTCGCCAGATGCCGGGTTTGGGATCGAAGGCCACGTCCGCATAGGCGAGTTTCGGCAACCCGGCGGCGAGCGATAACGCCGTGCCGGTCTTCAGGAAGTCGCGTCGGTCAAAGTGCATTTGTCATCCTCCTCGGTGTGGAAGCTTTTCTGTGTAATTGGATGTCGTAGGCGCGTTCGTGCCGTCCACCGGCGCCCGCGCGATCGTGGCCGCGAGTTCGCCGGGATCGATGCTGTCCCAATCGAAATCGGCTGGCGCCATCAGCCGCGGATCCGATCTTGCGTCGAGAACGATCGTGGTGGGAAGGGTGAAGACGCCCCACGCCTTGGCGACTGCACGGTCGCCGTCAAGCGCGACGGGAAAATCGACCGGCGTGGTTTGTAAAAACCGGCGCACCCGCGAATCGTCCTCGGCGACTGAAATCGCCAGCACTTTGATCTTGCCTGCGCCGCGGGCCGCCAGCCGGCCGAGCGCCGGCAGTTCCGTCAGGCAGGGTTCGCACCACGTCGCAAAGAAATGCACCAGCACGACATGACCGCGGTAAGAGCCGAGTGCGATAGGGGTGCCTTTCACGTCCGGCAGGCTGAATGGCGCGTATGTGCCTGCCGTCCAAGGCTGCAATTCGGCGGCGCTTGCGACTCGCAAAAAGCCGATCGCGCTGCACGCAACTGCAGCGAGACAGGTGATCGCCGCGGCGACGACACGGAGTGATGTGCCCCGAACCTCGGGAGCCACTCGACATTTCACGATGCTTGATAGTGCGCGGAGTATCCCGCGCGGTCAACTTTGGTACGCGGTCCGATATAGAACCGTGCTAGTACGCATTCGTTCGCTGAGTCATAGCCTAAGGCTATGGGTAGTTCATGCGCTCGCGCTGCCGATGAGCAGTGCAATAAATCCAGAAATCCGTTTCGCAATTTCTCGTGAAAATTCTGGAACAGTTTGACTTCGCCGAGCTTAAAAAATAGCGTTTTGTTATTCGAACTTGGATTCCGCTCATGGGGGCATGTCTGGGGAGACATGCCCTCGGTGAAAATGTCCCCCGTTGGGGGCGAATGGTCTCAAGGAGGCCCACCGTGAACATGGAACTCTCGCGGCGCCAATTTATGAAAGGCGCCGGCGCGGGTCTTGCCGGTACAACAATCGGAGCGCTTGGCTTTGGAGATATCGAAGCCGCTTATGCAGCGGAGATTCGACCCTTCAAACTTCTCGGCACCACCGAAACCCGCAACACCTGCACATATTGCTCGGTCGCCTGCGGCATCATCATGTATTCCAAGGGCAACCTTGCGAAGGGTGAGAAGGCCGACATTATCCACATCGAAGGCGATACCGATCATCCGACCAATCGCGGCACGTTATGCCCTAAGGGTGCGGCGCTGCTCGACATGGTGCACTCGGAGACGCGCACCAAGTATCCGCAGATCCGCAAGGCCGGTTCGGACAAGTTCGAGCGCGTGTCGTGGGACGTGGCGCTCGACCGCGTCGCGCGGCTGATGAAGGACGACCGCGACAAGAACTTCATCGCCAAGAACAACGACGGCATCACGGTGAACCGGTGGCTGACCACGGGTTTCCTCGCCGCCTCGGCAACCACAAACGAAACAGCGTTCGTCACGTACAAGGTCGTGCGCGGCGCTGGGATGTTGGCATTCGATAACCAAGCAAGAGTTTGACACGGACCGACGGTGGCCAGTCTGGCCCCAACATTCGGTCGCGGTGCAATGACGAACTCTTGGACGGATATCAAGAATACCGACCTTGTCGTGATCATGGGTGGCAACGCCGCTGAGGCGCACCCGTGCGGATTCAAATGGGTCACGGAGGCGAAAGCCAACCGCGGCGCCAAGCTCATTGTTGTTGATCCGCGTTACACGCGCTCGGCCTCAGTGTCCGACATGTACGCGCCGATCCGCCAGGGTACGGACATCGCGTTCCTGCTCGGCGTGATCAAGTACTGCATCGACAACAACAAGGTGCAGTGGGATTACGTCAAAGCGTTCACAAACGCGCCTTACGTGGTCAAGGACGGCTTCGATTATCAGGACGGCCTGTTCACCGGCTACGACGAGATCAAGCGCGACTACAACAAGTCGACCTGGGACTATCAGCTCGGTGCCGACGGCTATGTGGTATCAGACATGGACAACCCGCGCAGCGTCTGGAGCCTGCTGAAGAAGCACGTTGCGGTTTACACGCCCGAAATGGTCGAGCGCATTTGCGGCACGCCCAAGGCCAAATTCACCAAGGTCTGCGAGATGATCGGCGAGTGTTCGACGCCGACCAAGACGATGACCTCAATGTACGCGCTGGGCTGGACCCAGCATTCGAAGGGGTCGCAGAACATCCGCGCGATGGCGATGTTGCAGCTTATTCTCGGCAATATCGGCGTGCGCGGCGGTGGCATGAACGCCTTGCGCGGTCACTCCAACATCCAGGGGCTGACCGATCTCGGCTTGATGTCGAACCTGATCCCCGGCTATCTGACGATCCCCAACGAAAAGGAGCCGACCTTCGACGTCTACATGTCGACGCGCGGTTTCAAGCCGTTGCGGCCGAACCAGATGAGCTACTGGCAGAACTACAGGAAGTTCTTCGTCAGCTTCCAGAAGTCGATGTGGGGCGACGCGGCCACGCCGGAAAACAACTGGGCTTACGACTGGCTGCCCAAGCTGGATGTCCCGGCTTACGACGTGCTTCGCGCATTCGAGTTGATGCACGAAGGTAAGATGAACGGGTACTTCTGCCAGGGCTTCAATCCCCTGCTGTCGTTCCCGAACCGCAAGAAGCTCACCGCGGCGCTCTCCAGGCTCAAGTTCCTCGTCGTCATGGATCCGCTGCAGACCGAGACGGCGCGCTTCTGGGAGAATCACGGCGAGTACAACGATGTGAACTCCTCGAGCATCCAGACCGAGGTGATCGAGCTTCCGACCACCTGCTTTGCCGAGGACGAGGGCTCGCTCACCAATTCCGGCCGCTGGCTGCAATGGCATTGGGCCGGCGGCACGCCGCCGGGCGAGGCCAAGCACGATGCCTGGATCATGGCGCAGATCTGGCAGCGGCTTAAAGCGCTGTATGAGAAGGAGGGCGGAGCGTTTTCCGATCCGCTCACCAAGCTCGTATGGCCATACAAGGATCCGGGCTACCCGCAGCCGGACGAAATCGCCAAGGAAGTCAGCGGCTACGTCGTCGCGGACGTCCCCGATCCGAATGACGCGACCAAGACCATCCTGCAAAAGGGCAAGCAGGTCGTCAGCTTCGCCGTGTTGCGCGACGACGGCTCGACGGCCTGCGGCTGCTGGATCTATTCCGGCTCCTATACCGAGGCGGGCAATCAGATGGCCCGCCGCGACAACACTGATCCCGACGACACCGGCGCCTTCCCGAAATGGTCGTGGTCGTGGCCGGTCAACCGGCGCATCCTCTACAATCGTGCGTCGGCCGACATCAACGGCAACCCGTGGGATGAGACTCGCAAACTGCTGTGGTGGGATGGGGCCAAGTGGACCGGCTACGACGTGCCGGACATTGCCCCGAACGCCAAGCCAGACGTGGTCGGGCCTTTCATCATGAACCCGGAAGGCACCGCGCGGCTGTTCACGCGGACGATGATGCGCGACGGGCCGTTCCCGGCGCACTACGAGCCGTTCGAATCTCCGGTGGTCAATGTTCTGGCGCCGAAGGTCCGCGGCAATCCCGCCGCCCGCGTCTTCAAAGGCGATATGGAGCAGTTCGGCGATGCCAAGGATTTCCCCTATGCGGCGACGTCCTACCGGCTCACCGAGCACTTCCACTTCTGGACCAAGCACGCCGAGATCAATGCCTCGCTGCAGCCCGAATTCTTTGTCGAGATATCGGAGCAGCTCGCCAAAGAGAAAAACATCAAGGGCGGCGGCTGGGTCCGGGTCTGGTCCAAGCGCGGATCGGTGAAGGCGAAAGCCGTGGTCACCAAGCGCATCCAGCCGCTGACCTGCGACGGCAAGACGGTCCACATCGTCGGCATACCCCTGCATTGGGGCTTCATGGGTGCGGCGAGGAAGGGCTTCGGCCCGAATTCGCTCACGCCCTATGTCGGCGACGCCAATATCGAAACGCCTGAATACAAGGCGTTCCTGGTCGATATTGAGCCTATCGCGTCCGGCCCGGTGGCGTAGGGGAGGGAACCATGGCATTCGAATTCGAGCTTCCCAACCCGAACACCAAAAACCCGACGGTCGGCATGAGCGATGCCGACCTCGTCCGCCGGTCCGCGTCGACGGTGCCGGCACCGGCGAAAAAGCTGACGCCGGTCGCGAAGCTGATCGACGTGTCGAAGTGCATCGGCTGCAAGGCATGCCAGTCGGCTTGCCTCGAGTGGAACGACAAGCGCGCACCGGTCGGGGAGAACGTGGGGGTCTACGACAATCCGCCCGACCTCTCGCCGGAAATGTTTACGCTGATGCGTTTCACCGAGTGGGTGAACCCTGAGACGCAGAGCCTGGAATGGCTGATCCGCAAGGACGGCTGCATGCATTGCGAGGATCCGGGCTGCCTCAAGGCCTGTCCGGCGCCCGGTGCGATCGTGCAGTATTCCAACGGCATCGTCGACTTCGTGCACGAGAACTGTATCGGCTGCGGTTATTGCGTGAAAGGATGTCCTTTCAACATCCCACGCATCTCCAAGAACGAGGCACGTCCGAAGGCTTACAAGTGCACGCTGTGCTCCGACCGCGTCGCGGTTGGCCAGGGCCCGGCCTGCGCCAAGGCGTGCCCGACCCATGCGATTGTGTTCGGCACCAAGGACGAGATGAAGAAACATGCCGAGGATCGCATCAAGGACTTGAAGTCCCGCGGCTACAAGAATGCGGGCCTTTACGATCCGCCGGGCGTCGGCGGCACCCACGTGATGTACGTCCTGCACCATGCCGACAAGCCGGAGATCTACGCCGACCTTGCCAAGGATCCGCGCATCAGCCCGATCGTGGAGCTCTGGAAGGGCGCCACGAAATATGTGGGGCTGGCGGCGATGGCGCTGTTTGCCGCCATCGGCGTCGTCCACTATGCCGTCGAAGGCCCGAATAAGGTTTCGTCAGAAGATGAAGAAAACGCCAAGCGTTTGGCGGGGAACGGCCGCCCATGACAGCTTATGATGTCGAACGAGGCGACGAGGTTCATCGGGGCGATCCAGTCGAAGTCGACCGGTACACTGGCGGCGCGCGCATCAACCACTGGATCACCGCGATCTCGCTGGTGCTGCTCGCGCTCTCGGGACTAGCGCTGTTCCACCCGGACCTGTTCTTCCTCACCGCTTTGTTCGGCGGCGGGGAGATCACTCGGATGATCCATCCCTGGATCGGCGTTGTGCTGTTCTTTAGTTTCTTCGGCCTGTTCGTCCGCTTCTGGCGGGCGAATCTGTGGAAGGGGGAGGACGGCACCTGGCTCGCACGCCTGAAAGACGTGCTCACCAAGCACGAGGAACGGCTGCCGGAGGTGGGCAAATACAACGCCGGGCAAAAAGCCGTCTTCTGGCTGATGTCGATCCTGATCATTGTGCTGATCTGCACCGGCTTGGTGATTTGGGACCAGTACTTCTCCATGTTTACCAGCGTGGAGACCAAGCGCGTCGCGGTGCTGATCCATTCGATGGCGGCGGTGACCATCATCTGCGTCTGGATCGTCCACGTTTATGCCGCGATCTGGGTGAAGGGGACCATTGGGGCGATGACAAAGGGTCAGGTCACCGGCGGTTGGGCGTGGCGCCATCATCGCAAGTGGCTCAAGGAATTGGTGAGCGGCGGCAAAGTGGAATAGATTGTTGCGACGGCCGGCTTTCGTGAGCAGGCGTATGTGGGTGTAAATTGACGGTCCTGTCACGTGGCCCGTGCGGTTCGTGAGGTTTCGTTATGAGTAAAGCCGGTTCTCTCCGGCCCGATCCGACAGTGATCGGCGATGTTGCCGCTCCGCCTTTTGCGCGGCTGCCAGATCCCGCCAGTCTTTTTGCCGAGCGCGCGCGGCGTTTCAGGACCGTGGCCGAAGGCCATCGCCTTGGCGCTTACCTCAAGTTCCTCGGACAATTGAGCGATTGCCTGCATCGCCTGCTGCAAGGACTCCCGGCGCCGGACCTGCCCGCGGCCGAGGCGCGCGCACGGGCGCGCGAGTATGCTATGCCGCCGCTCGATCGCACCCATTTCACCGCCGACGCCGCGCTCGACGCGACATTCGATCGCCTGTTCGCGCTGTCGGCCGAAATCGACATGCCGGAGACAGCGCGTGCGGCTCTCGACCGCGTGCGCGGTGCCGATGCGAGCGGCCGCGACGCCATGCTGCGCAACGTATTGGCCGAGTCGATCCCGGTCGAGATGATGGCCGATCACGTCTATGTCGCGGCAGCACTGCAAGTTCATTTCGCCCGGGCAGCCGCGCTGCTTGATGTCGAGGCGCTGGTTCCGATCGGCGACGGCGTTTGCCCGTCCTGCGGCGGGGCACCAGTTGCTTCGGCGATCGTCGGCTGGAAGGGCGCCCACGGCACACGCTTCTGCTCCTGTTCGCTGTGCGCAACGCAGTGGCATGCCGTGCGCATCAAATGCGTATTGTGCAACGCGACCAAGGGCATTGCCTATCAGGAGCTCGACGGCGGACCCGCGACCGTCAAGGCGGAAACCTGCGAGACTTGCCACGGGTACCTGAAAATTATGCATCAGCACAAAGACCCTGCGCTCGATCCGGTTGCCGATGACATCGCGACTTTGGGACTCGATCTATTGCTCCGTGAGGGAGGCTACCAGCGCGGTGCCGTCAATCCGTTCCTGCTCGGCTATTGAGGCGGGCGATGGAAAAGACGGCAAGCGCGCAGCTACGTGAGTTACCCTCGGTCGATGAGGTTGTTCGCGGCGAAGGCATGACCGCGGCGCTCGACCGCTTTGGCCGCAGCGCGGTTGTTGCCGCCGTTCGCCATGCTCTGGCCGCGGCGCGGCGGGAAAGGATCTCGGGGAGCGTCGCGGACATCGAACAGACAGCGCTCGCAAAACTTGAGGCGGATGCGCAGCCTAGTCTGCGACCGGTGTTCAACCTGACCGGTACCGTCCTGCACACCAATCTCGGCCGTGCATTATTGGCCGAGACAGCGATCGAAGCCGCCAGCGTGGCGATGCGCAACGCCGTCGCGCTCGAATTCGATCTCTGCGGCGGGCACCGCGGCGACCGCGACGATCTGGTGCGCGAGCTGCTGTGCGAATTAACCGGCGCCGAGGATGCCACCGTCGTCAACAACAACGCTGCCGCGGTGCTGCTCGTGCTCAACACTCTGGCCAAAGGGCGTGAAGCCATCGTCTCGCGCGGCGAACTGATCGAGATCGGCGGCACCTTCCGCATGCCGGACATCATGAGCCGCGCCGGCGCAAAACTCGTCGAGGTCGGCACAACCAACCGCACGCACAAGAAGGACTACGTCGGCGCCATCGGGCCGAAGACCGGTCTCGTCCTCAAGGTGCATACCTCGAATTACCGCATCGAAGGCTTCACCAAGGAGGTCGCTGCGCGCGAGCTTGCCGTGCTGGCGCATGCGAAAAAAGTACCGCTGGTCAACGATCTCGGCTCCGGCACGCTGATCGATCTCGCCCGTTTCGGGCTCGTGCATGAGCTGACGGTGAAGGAAGCGGTTGCCGACGGTGCCGATCTCGTCACCTTTTCCGGCGACAAGCTACTTGGCGGACCGCAGGCGGGGTTCATCGTCGGCCGCAAGGAGCTGATCGCGCGCATCAAGAGCAATCCGATGAAGCGGGCGATGCGCATCGACAAGATCAGGCTCGCGGCGTTGGAGGCGACGCTGCGGCTCTATCGCAATCCGGACAGGCTCGCCGAGCAGCTGCCGACTATGCGCCTGCTCGCACGGCCGAAAAAGGAGATCGAGGCGCTGGCCGCGCGGCTGTTGCCGTTCGTCGCGAACAAGATTGGCGATGGCTACGAGGCCGCCGTCGGATCCTGCGTCAGCCAGATCGGCTCGGGCGCGCTACCGCTTGAGGCCGTACCGAGCGCCGGCCTCGCCATCAGGCCGCATGCTGCGCGCGGCGGCGGGCGGGCGCTGGCGATGCTGTCGTCGGCGCTGCGCCAATTGCCGGTTCCCGTGGTCGGTCGCATCGAGGACAAAGCGTTGGTCCTCGACTTGCGGTGCCTTGAGGACGAAAAGGGCTTCGTCGCCAACCTCGCCAATTTAAACCTCGCGGGGGCCGCCGATGCGCCGGCCTGATGTGGTGACGAAGCCGCGCGCTGGCGGCGCGAGCATAGCCAGACAAATGGCGGCGGCCTATGAGGCATCGAGCCTTGGCGACTACGCGCGCGCGCTCGAAATCTGGGGGCCGTTGGCGCAATCCGGTGTGGCGCGGGCGCAGAACAATGTCGGCGCCTGTTTCTCCGAGGGACTGGGTGTAGAGCGCGATGCTGCCCTTGCCGCCAAATGGCTTAGGCTGGCGGCCGAAGCAGGCGATGCGGTTGGGCAACGCAATCTGGCCGCGCTGTACTTCAAGGGCGACGGCATCGAGCAGAACTACGCGCGCGCCGTGGAGCACTACCGCGCGGCCGCCGAACAGGGCGACGGGCCGGCGCAGGACATGCTGAGCTGGATGCTGTTGGAAGGCGAAGTCGCCGAGCCGGATTACCTCGAGGCCCGCCGTTGGGCCGAAGCGGCGGCGGAGCAGGGCGTCGCCGCCTCGATGACGCGCCTCGGCATGCTGTACCACAACGCGCTCGGCGTCGGGCGCGACGCCGCTCAGGCGGTGATGTGGTGGCGGCGCGGCGCCGAACGCGGCGACGCCGATGGCCAGGCAATGCTCGGCGCGGCCTATCACCTTGGCGCCGGCGTTCGCCGCGATCCGGTCGAGGCCTTTGTCTGGTTGTTGCGGGCTCGCGCCGGCGGCTCGGCGCTAGCCGGCCAGTTTTTCCTTGCGGTGCACTGCGCATTGTCGCCTGCCGACATTGCCCAGGCCGAGGCGCGCGCCGCCGCGCCCTTGCCGGAGCCCGCCCCATGATCGTCGGCACCGCCGGCCATATCGATCACGGCAAGACGTCGCTGGTGCGCGCACTCACCGGCGTCGATACCGATCGGCTGAAGGAGGAAAAGGCGCGCGGCATATCCATCGATCTCGGTTTTGCCTACCTGCCGGCACCGGACGGCTCCGTGCTCGGCTTTGTCGACGTGCCGGGCCATGATAAATTCATCCACAACATGCTGGCCGGCGCTACCGGCATTGACTTCGCATTGCTGGTCATTGCCGCCGACGACGGCGTCATGCCGCAGACACGCGAACATCTCGCCATCATCGATCTGCTCGGCATCGAGCGCGGCATCGTCGCGCTCACTAAGGCGGACCTCGCGGCGCCGCCGTGGCGCGATAAGGTCGCCGCCGACATCGCCCAACTGCTCAAGGGCACCAGCCTCGCAAGGGCCGATATCGTTCCGGTCTCGACCGTCACCGGCGACGGCGTCGACGACTTGCGCGATCGGCTGTTCGACGCCGCGCGCCCGATCAAGGCCCGCACCGCCGCCGAGCGCTTTCGCCTTGCCGTCGACCGGTCGTTTACGTTGCCCGGCACCGGCACGGTGGTGACGGGCACGGTGCTCTCCGGCGCGATGACAACGGGCGATCGCGTCATGATCAGCCCTTCGGGCCTCGTAGCGCGTGTGCGCTCCATTCATGCACAGAACAGGTCGAGCGACCGCGGCGTCGCCGGCCAGCGCTGCGCGCTTAATCTTGCTGGCGACGGCATCACCAAGGACGCCATCGCGCGCGGGCAGGTGGTACTCGATCCGGACCTGCATGCTCCCACCGACCGGATCGACGCGACCTTCCGGCTGCTGGCGAGCGAGCAGAAGCCGGTGACACAATGGATGCCGGCGCGTCTGCATCATGCCGCAACCGACGTCAGCGCCCGCATCGTGCTCCTCGGCGACGAGCCAATTTTGCCGGGCGGCGAGGCGCTGGTCCAGCTCGTGCTCGACCGGCCGATCGCGGCGGCGTCCGGCGACCGCTTCGTGCTGCGCGACACCACGGCGCAGCGTACCATCGGCGGCGGCCAATTCCTCGATCTGCGCGCGCCATTGCGCAAGCGCCGTTCGCCCGAGCGGCTGGCCCAGTTGCGCGCTTGTGCGGTCGGCGACCCGACCGCTGTGCTGGCGGCGTTGCTGGACATTGCGCCGCGCTATGTCGATCTGTCGGTTTTCGCCCGCGACCGCGCCATCGCCGATGAGCAGGCGCAGGCGATTGCCGAACGGCTCGGCCTCGTCACCGCGACTGTGGATGAGCGTATCGTCGCCTTGTCGACGCCGGTATGGCTGAGTTTCAAGCGCGACCTGTTGGCGGCGCTGCACGATTTTCACGCGGCAAGTCCCGATCTGCCGGGCATCGGCCTTGAAAGGTTGCGGCTGCAGCTCCAGCCCCGACTGCCAATGCCGGAATTTATGGCGATTCTACAAGGACTTGTGCGCGAGAAGGAAATCGCTTTGGACGGCGCCTGGGTGCGGCTGGCTGGCCACGAAGTGCGGCTCACTTCGGACGATGAGAAAATCTGGGCGCGCGTCTCGCCGTTGATCGGCGGCGCCGAACGCTTCCGCCCGCCGCGCGTGCGCGACATCGCCGGGATGTTGGCGTTGCACGAAGCCGACGTGCGGCGCCTGCTCAAGCTGCTTGGGCGCATCGGAAGGACGGACGAGGTGGCGCACGATCATTTCTTTCTGCGCCGGACCGTGACGGAGATGGTGGAAATCATCGTCGACCTCAGTGCCACGTCCGCCGACGGACAATTCGCTGCCGCGCAGTTCCGCGACCGCCTCGACAACGGCCGCAAGGTCGCCATCCAGATTCTTGAATTTTTCGATCGGCATGGCGTGACCTTGCGCCGCGGCGATCTGCGCCGCGTCAACAAGCACCGCCTCGATCTGTTTCGCTGGCCGGCCGAGGCCGGCGTCGACACTTCAGGAAGAGAATCGTCCCCGGTGGGGCGTCCGGACTTCAAATCCGGGAGGGGCCGCGAGCCGGTCCTTGGTGGGTTCGACTCCCTCTCTCTTCCGCCACGATAGCGGAGCAACGACATGACGCCCGGGCCATCGTTCCTCGACGTGTTGCGGCAGGCGACGGAACGCGCGAACATAGCGGAAGATGAATTCCGCCGCGAAGTGGCGGCGCGCGTCAAGGCGCTCGAGCGGGAGCGCGCCTTCGCGTTCCGCCGGTTCAATTTGATGCGGTCCATTGCCGACGCAATCGCCGGCGCCGAAAGTGAGGAAATCGCAGTCGCGGCTGCGACCGCCGTGCTGCGAACCAAGCTCGGCTGGTCGAGTGACAGCGACGCACGCGCTGCTGTGTTGTCTCGCTTCACACCCGTTGCCCAGGCCATGTTCGCAAGCCTGGCGCCACCGCAAAGCGGGGACGGGCCGCCGCCCGACGTGGTGGCGGCGCTCGGTGAATTCGAGCGTTGGTATGCCGAAAGCCACCCGAACCTGTTCTGGATCCTGTTCGAAAACTACATGCCGGAGACGCCCGTTGTCGATTTCTGACTCCGCAAAGCAACCGACCGATTTTGACCGCTGGCTGGCGGAAGAGTTCGCTCGGACCGGCGCCTTTACCGCGCTTGTGGTGCTGGTCAGAATCGCTGAGGCAACTGTCAGCCCGCTATGTTCGAGCTATTTCAACGTCATCGGTGATGAAACCGATTGGTCGGAAATCACCGTGCTTTTTGCCGGCTCCGGGCAGGAATGGGACGGCGCGTCGTTCTTCCCGGTGACCGGCCCCCGTGACGGCCCACTCGACAATCCGAGCGCGCGCCTGCAGCTCCGCGAGCTGGAAACACGCATTGACGGTGACCCGCTCGCACTCAATGAAGGCCATTTCTTTGACAAATGGGGCCGACGACTCAGGGTCGACGAGGTCGAGGTGCAATGACCGGTTCGCTCACGGTAGTGGATACGGGTCTGCTGCCGGCGCGCTGGAACGTTGCTATGAGCGCGGCAATGGTTGAACTTCATCAGGCTGGCGACATTCCTGATACGCTGCGGTTCTATCGCCTTCCGCGCTCGGTACTGCTTGGTCGTCATCAAAACTCGCGCGAAGTGCGGCTCAGGTATTGTCAAAAGCAGAAAATTGAAATTGCCCGCCGCAGATTGGAAGGTGCTACGGTTTATATGAATCCGGGAATTCTCGCCTGGGAAACCGTTATCAGCCATCGAAATTTTGTACTGCAGGAACGCCTGCTCGCAAAAGAGAATCAGCACCGACGCGCTTATCGCCGCAGTGGCGGTCGCAAAAGCGAAAAGGCTGGGTCGGAGGTAGTCCGCCGTGACTAGGCGCCTGCTGATTGTCCTGGCTAACACGGACCCGCGCAATGCCGAGGAACTCGGCGCACCGTTCTATTACGCGGCAGTCGCGGCGGCGATGGATCATAAGGTCGATGTTTTGTGTACTGCGACCGCCGGCAAGCTCATGCTTAAAGGGGTTGCCGCGGCGATACATGTCAAACCGGGCGACCCCATGACCGTCTACGATTGGATAAAAGAGGCGCATGGGCATGGCGCGCAGTTTTGGGCTTGCCCGGCCAACCTGGAATTGTTCGACAAGTCCGAGGCCGATCTCATTCCGGAATGCACGGGTGTAATGGGCGCCGCCGCCATGATCCAGGACATCATGGGCGATGAATGCCGGGTTCTCACCTTCTGAAGGCGTTACCGTGGCCCAAATCCAAGATCACGATTTCCCCGAGCACCTGCTTTACGATGTCGAGAACCAAATCTGGTACGAGCCGCAGACGGATGGGACGCTTCGTACCGGCTTTACCAGCTGGGCTGTGGCGCTGATGGGCGAGATTCTCGTGTTCACGCCGAAGCGCATCGGTCATGCCTTCGAGAAGGGACGCTGGTTCGCGATGGTTGAGGGCGGCAAATGGATCGGCGCAGCGCGCGCTGCTTTTGACGGTACCGTGGCGGCGCAGAACGAGATGCTGGTCGATAAGCCCGACCTTCTGACAACGGACCCGTTCGGTGATGGCTGGATGCTGATCGTGCGTCCAACGAGCGATGATTGGCGCGAAGGTCTTGTCACCGGCGCGGCTATCGGTCCGACGATCAATGCGTGGGTTGCCGGAGGTTCGTACAAAGACCGCGGAGAGTAGATTTCAGTTTTAATTTCATTCGGCCAGGCACGATGTCGATGCCGTTCAGCGCAAAGTGGGTATGACAGTCACTGCAATTTTTGGCGAATAGCTGACATTGCCCAAGGCCTTCTGTGCCGAAAAACTCGTCGGCCAGTGAATA
The DNA here is from genome assembly GCA_035499835.1 of Pseudolabrys sp. GTDB lineage: Bacteria > Pseudomonadota > Alphaproteobacteria > Rhizobiales > Xanthobacteraceae > Pseudolabrys. Next base: position 45,274 of record DATJYA010000358.1, on the reverse strand, counting down.
TCAACACCGGCCCATGAAATTCCCAGTTCTCGCGCCACGACTCCCTGTTTCACTAAGATAATTCCCTGTTATGCCGAGTAAGGAATTTCGGCAAAATGGCCTATGCCGTCGGTGCTTTTTGCGTCTCTCGGGCTCCCAAAAGCCGCAAATCTGGAAAATTCCCTGTTATTTTCCCTGTTACCAGGGAATTGGGCGCAGAGATTCTCTCCACGTGGAACTATTTGGCTCCTGAAGTCGAGGGTGTGCCAAGCAGCTACGATTTGAAATCCGACGCATGGTCTTTTGGAAAGACGGTCCTCGAAATTGCACGTTGGTCAACGGTATCGCGTGTCATGTCGCTAACAGGAGCCAACGCGCCCACCCAGTCCGGCGGGCCGTATGGGATTGAAGCTGCTATCCGAACTTTGCTAGCGAACGATTCGACCCAGCGTGTGACTATTGCGGAAGCGCTTAACGAGCTTCAAACCTATTTCGAGCTAGCGCACTTAGCATCGCAGATACCGAAGTCGAACTTCGACAAGATGATGGAGGATATTCGTGCGTTTGACATCACGATTAGTGGTCCGGTCAAACAGCAAAAAATGAATATCGACAAGGAAGATCTGATTGCGCAGGTCCACGACATTGAGGCTTCGCCAGAAACGCACTTTTCAATCGATCACTCATGCCCGAAGTGCGGATCGCCCTTGACGGTTGTTCTTGCGAGCTACGACAGCACACCCTTTGAGGATTACCAACAATTCGGTTTTCTGTTTGGGTGCTTCGGCCGCAAGGATCGCCCTTGCGGCTTGTATAGGTGGAGCTACGCCTAGACAGCGTGCAATTGTCGTAATCCACGTTGGCCAGCCCGACAAATGGCTGTGCACCACCAGCGGGCTAATGCATCGTTTTTTCGTCTACGTGAAAGCCGAACTCCAAACCGTGCATGAATGCCGACGAGTAGCTGTTGGGTACATTTCGAACGCATGCCTTAATCTCGGGCCGATCGGTGGCGAGCAGACCGAGCACCATCCCGTGAAGGAAAGCGGCTCGTTCGTTTTTTGCAGTATTCATAAGCGTCGGAGCTGACTTTGGGCCGTTCGCACTGTAAGTTCTGAATTTAATGACCGATCGGACCTGCTGCGTTAATTGGCGCCGAAATTACAGCGGTATGTCAATCACATAGGTGTTCGCAGTTTTGTTCCTTCCGGCGCGCCATTAGTCTTTTGATTTTGAAATAGAATTTCTGCTCGATTTTTGGTCCCTTGACAAAAGCCGCGATTGGGGCAGCACCGGGGAAACACGAGGAATGATTTCAGGCCGCCCGAGCTATTAGGTCACCTTTTGTCCTAATTGTTCGAAAGCGGGCTTCTACCTGCGTTCGCCATAAGCGCTCTCCTTTCAAAGTCCGAGCGCTCTCCTATAATGTGGCGAACTTGGATTCCAGATGACTAGTTAATCGCTCATCTGGTCGGAGGCAGATTCAAAAGTCCGAGACGCGGCCGGCCTTGCCGGTGCTGAACCGGTCGAAGCTGTAATGCGATGGATCGACGAGCGGCGTCCGGCCCGTCACCACATCGGCGATGAGATGTCCGGCGCCCGGACCGATGCCGAAGCCATGACCGCTGAAGCCCGCCGCGAGGATGAATCCCGGTTTTCCCGCGACCTCGCCGATGACCGGGATGCCGTCAGGGGTGCTGTCGATATAGCTTGCCCAGCGCGCCGCCACCTTCGCATGCCTGAACGCGGCGAAGAGTTGACAGGCCCGGCGATAGGTCTCGTCGATCTGCTTCCGGTCCGGCGCCGGATCGAGCATGCGGTTGGCTTCCATCGGCGTCGGCCGGTCGAGCCGCCACTTTGCCAGGGTTTCGTGCCCGGCCCGCCAGCCGGTGAGATTACCGGGCGCAAGGCTCGCCCAGCGCTTGGCGAACATCGGAACGAACGCGCGCGCGAAGCGCAATTGCTGCGGCGTCGGATCGACACGCGCCTTGCCGCTGATCGCGAGCGTGTAGGAGCCGTCGCCGCGTTTGGTGATTGAAACGGCGGCGGTGTGCAGCGCATCCGGCAGCGTTTCGCCAGGTGGCGTCACCGACAGGATCGACGCGCGCACCGAGGCCTGCGGAAAGCGGATGCCGTATTGGTGGCAGAACGACGAGGCCCAGGCACCGCCGGCTATCACCACGGTCCCGGTGCGGATGGTGCCGGCCTCGGTGACGACGCCGCTGACCCGGCCGCCCTGAAATTCGATGCCGCGCGCGGCGCACATCTCGTGCACGCTGCCGTCGGCTGTCATGATCGCGCGCGCCACCGCCGGCACCGCGCGCGAGGGATCGGCGGTGCCGTCGCTCGGCGAGAACACGCCGCCTTTCCAGCGCCGTCCGGTGGCGCTGGCGCGCGCGCTCGCCTCATCGGCGCCGAGCATATGCGTGGTGACTCCCTGCCCGCGGGCGAAATCGCGCCAGGCGCTCCAACGCGCCAGCTCTGCCTCGTCATTGCTGAGATAGAACAGGCCGCAGCGGCGGAAGCCGGTGTCCTCGCCGCTGTCCTGGCCAAACCGCTCCCACAGATCGAGGCTTGCCGTGGCGAGCGGCAGCTCCCGCTCGTCGCGATTCTGTTGCCGGCACCAGCCCCAGTTGCGGCTCGATTGTTCGGCGCCGACCCGTCCCTTTTCGACCAGCGCGACGCTGACCCCACGCCGCGCCAGGTAATAGGCGGCGAAGGCCCCGACCACCCCGCCGCCGATCACGACGACATCAGCTGCAGCCGGGAGCTCTTGAGAGCACTGGATTTTTTGAAGCGGTGCGGACACGGAGGACCTCCGCCGCCGTTGTAGCGCCGGGCGCGGTGGCGGAGACGCCGGATACGGCAGCTTGACAGTATTTCATGCGGCAATCTTGTGCGGCCGCCGCCAAATCTTCCGGCTCGCAGACCGCCCGGCGCTTCTCGGCCTGCGGGTTAGCTATATTCGGGGGCCATTCCGCGCCGATGGCAGCGATTTTGCAACGGCATGCTATGGTGCCGCGGCTCCGGGCCCGGCAGCATATTATTTGGCGAACCATGAAACTGGACCGCATCGACATCAAGATCCTCAACGAGCTGCAGAAGAACGGCCGCATCACCAATGTCGAGCTCGCCGAGCTGGTCAATTTGTCACCTAGCCCCTGCCTGATGCGCGTTAAGAAGCTGCAGGAAGAGGGTTACATTCTCGGCTACTCGGGCCTGATCAATGTCGCCAAGCTGGGCCAGACGCTGACCGTGTTCACAGAGATCACCCTGAAGAACCATCGACAGTCGGACTTCGCGCGGTTTCTCGCGGCGATCGAGAAAGTCCATTCGGTGGTCGAGTGCCACCTCGTTTCCGGCGGCTACGACTACCTCGTCAAATTCGTCACCGCCGGCATCGAAGATTACCAGCAGACCATGGAACGGCTGATCGATCTCGATGTCGGCATCGACAAGTATTTCAGCTTCGTCGTCCTCAAGACGCCGATCTCCAAGACGCAGTTGCCGTTGACCAAGTTGTTCCCGGCGTGACGCCGCCGGGTTTCAGCGAACCGCGTAAGCTTCGATCAGCGCCGCGTCCTGCTTGAGGCTGTCGAGCCAGCCGGTGTCGAGCTTCGGCACCGAGTCGAACAGCAGCCGCGAATAAGGATGCCCGCCGGCCTGGCCGATCCTGTCCGGCGAGGTCTGCTCGACCTTCTCGCCGGCATACATCACGGCGACATCGTCGCAAATGGCGCGCACCGTCGACAGATCGTGGCTGATGAAGATGTAGGACAGCCCCAGTTCGCGCTGCAGTTCCTTCAACAGATCGATGATCGCCGCCGCCACGACCGTATCGAGCGCCGAGGTGATCTCGTCGCACAGGATTAGCTTCGGATCGGCGGCCAGTGCCCGCGCGAAATTGACGCGCTGCTTCTGTCCGCCCGACAGTTCCGACGGCCGCCGGTTGCCGAGCCCGCGCGGCAGTTGCACCATGTCGAGCAATTCGTCGACGCGCTTGATGCGGTCCTTCCGCGCCATGCCGTGATAGAACACCAGCGGCCGCTCCAGGATTTCGCTCACCGACTTGGCCGGATTGAGCGCTGTATCCGCGGACTGGAACACGATCTGCACCTTGCGCAGTTGCTCGCGGTTGCGGTGTCGCGCGTCCGGCGCCAGCGCCTTGCCTTCGAGCAGGATGTTGCCGGTCACCGCGGGCAGCAATCCGGCGATGGCGCGTGCCAGCGTTGACTTGCCGCAGCCGGACTCGCCGATGATGCCGAGATTGTGCCCGGCGGGCACGCGCAGATCGACATGTTTGACAGTCAGAAACCGCGGCAGGCCGTTGTCCAGAAAGCCGCCATAACCAGCGTAGAGATTGTTGACCTCGATCAGCGCTGCTTTCGCTTCTTCTTCCTTCGCATCGAGGCCCGCGAACAGGGCCGGTTCGACCGCGCTGATAAGCGCCTTGGTATAAGGATGGATCGGGCGCTTGATGATCTGTTCGGTCGCGCCGGCCTCCTGGATCTTGCCGCTCTTGAGCACGATGATGCGGTCGGCCATCTGCGCCACGACCGCGAGATCGTGCGAGACGTAGACGCCGGCGATCTTCTTGCCCTGCATGACCGACTTGAAGGCGCGCAGCACCTCGATCTGTGTCGTGACGTCGAGCGCCGTGGTCGGCTCGTCGAAGATGACCAGCTTCGGGTCGCCGATGAGGGCCATCGCCGCGGCCAGCCGCTGCAATTGTCCGCCGGACACCTGATGCGGATAGCGATCGCCGATCGTTTCCGGATGGGGCAAGGCGAGGGCCTTGAACAGTTCGACCGCCTTGGCGCGCGCATCCTTGAGCGGCATCAGGCGGTGAATGCGGGCCACTTCGATGACCTGGTCCATGATCGTGTGGGCCGGGTTGAAGGCCGCCGCGGCGCTTTGCGGAATATAGGCGACCTCGACGCCGCGAATGCGCGCGCATTCGCTTTCACCGAGCCTGGCCATGTCGTGGTCGCCGAGCCGCACCGAGCCGTCGCTGATGCGGCAGCCCGGCCGGGCATAGCCCATGAGCGTCAGCGCGATCGTGGTCTTGCCGGAGCCGCTTTCGCCGATCAGCGCGACAATCTCGCCGTCGGCGATATCGAACGACACGTCGTCGATGATGGTCACGACGCGGCCGGCGTCGGTGACCGCCTCGACCTTGAGATTGCGGACTTCGACAAGGTTTGCCATCAGACGCCCTGATCCCGGATTTTGCGGGGGAGGTTGTCGATCAGCAGGTTGACGCTGATCGTGAGCGTCGCGATGGCCAGCGACGGAAAGATCACGGCCGGTGCAGCCAGCGGCAGGCCGCCGAGATTTTCACGGACCAGCGCGCCCCAATCGGCATAAGGCGGCTGCACGCCGAGTCCGAGGAACGACAGGCCGGACAGCAGGAGCACGATGAAGACAAAGCGAAGCCCGAAATCGGCTAGCACCGGCCCGGTAATATTGGGCAGAATCTCCGCGCGGATGAGATAGCCGAGGCCTTCCCCGCGCGCACGCGCGACAGTGACGTAATCCATCGCGTTGATGTTGACGGCGAGGGCCCGGGCGAAACGATAGCATCCCGGCGTGTAGATGACGCCCAGCGTCAGGATGAGCACCGGGATCGAGGACCCCAGTCCGGCGACGACGACGAGGCCGAAAAGCTTGCTCGGGATGGAAATCAAAGCATCCATCAGCCGGCTCATCACCGTATCGATCCAGCCGCCGAGAACCGCGGCCGTCATGCCGAGGGCGACGCCCATGAAGCAGGCGAAGGTGACGGCGGCGAGCGAAGTACCGACGGTGTAGCGCGCGCCCAACAGAACGCGCGACAGCATATCGCGTCCGAGATAGTCGGTGCCCATCCAGAACTTGGCCGACATGGGCGCAAAGAATTCGAAATTGACGATCTTACCGATCGGGAAGGGCGCCAGCAGCGGCGCGAAGATCGCCACCAGCGCCCATGCCAGGATGACGGCGAGCGACACCAGCCCGACCTTGTTGAAGCGATAGGAGATGCGGCGGCTCGCCGTCAGCGCGTCCGTCGTCATGTTCTGAGCCTCGGATTGGACACGATGGCGATGATGTCGGCAATGGTGACGAGCACCAGGTAGCCGACGCAGAAGATCATGGCGCAGGACTGGATGAGGGGCAGATCGCGCGTCGCCACGGCGTCGACCATGAGCTTGGCGATCCCCGGATAGCTGAAGATCGTCTCGACGATGATCACGCCGCCGAGCAGATAGGACAGCGACAGGGCGATCGCGTTGACGATGGGGCCGAGCGCGTTCGGCAACGCATGCCACAGCACCTTGCGGCGGCGCGACGCGCCCTTGAGCAGGGCCATCTCGACATAGGGCGTGTTCAGAGTCTCGATGACCGCCGCGCGGGTCATGCGGATCATCTGGGCCGACACGCCGAAGGTCAGCGTCATCACGGGCAGCGCATAGATGCGCAGCAGATCGCCGAAGGATTGCGTCTCATTGGCCAGTGACAGCGCCGGCAGCCACCGCAGATAGACGGCGAAGACCAGAACCGCGAGGGTCGCCAGCAGAAACTCCGGAACCGAAATGATCGCGACGGTCGCGCCGGAGACGATCCGGTCAAAAAGCGTGTCGCGGTTGATCGCCGCTGTGATGCCGAGCGTCAAAGCCAGCGGCACGGCGACGGTCGTCGTCGCCGCCGCCAGTTTGAGGGTGTTGGCGAGGCGGCCGCCGATCAGGGCGGCGACCGGCATGTTGTTGGCATAAGAGCGGCCGAGATCACCGGACGCGAGCCCGCTGAGCCACTTCAGGAACTGCACGATAGCCGGGTCGTCGAGATGCATCGCCTTGCGCAGGCCGGCCACCGCCTCCGGCGTCGCCGCCTGGCCGAGCAAAATTTGCGCGACGTCCCCCGGCAGCAGCGTTGTCGCTAGGAAAATCGTGAACGAGACGATGAGCAAAGTCACGACGGCGGACGCCAAACGCCAAGAGACCAGTTCGAAGACCTGGCGGTTCATCGGCACTCCTCAAAGCACGACGACCAGCTTCTACTGGAGCTGCGGCCGCCGCTCCCGTCAAGCGGCGGCCGAACCGGCGCGTCTGTCAGCTTTCCAGCCAGACATACTCGGCGAAGGCGTAGCCCATTGAGCCACCGAGCGGGTTGGGCCGCAGGCCCTTGAGTTTCGACGTCGTCGCGTCGATGCCGCCCATGAACACTGGAATCACGGTGGCGGCGTCCTCGGCGATCATGCGCTGCATCTCGTGATACATTTCGGCGCGCTTCGTCTGGTCGAGCATGCCTCGGGCCTCGAGCACGAGTTTGTCGAACTGCGGGGACTTGTACTGGCTCTCGTTCCACGGCGCGTCCGAGGTATAGAGCAGAGAGAAAAGGATGTCTGGCGTCGGTCGCGGATTGATGTTGCCGAAATGGACCGGCGCCTTGAGCCAGTATTTCGACCAGTAGCCGTCCGACGGGACGCGCTGCAGGTCGAAATCCATACCGATCTCCTGGGCAGCCTGCTGCAGGACGATCGCCATTTCCACGCCGGCGGTAACAGCCTCCGAGGTGATAATCGGGATTTTCTTGCCGATGAGGCCGGCCTTCTGGAAATAGAACTTGGCCTTCTCGGGGTCGTAAGGCTTCGCCTTCAGTTCCTTGTTGTAATAGATGTTCGATGGTGGCACCGGCTGGTCATTGGCGATCTCGGCGAGGCCGCGCAGAACCGAAGTCTTTATGGTTTCACGGTTGATCAGATACTTCAGGCCGGTGGCAAAGCCGGCCTTGTTGCCGGGATCGAGGTCGAGCCTGGCATTGAGGTCGGAGTAGTTCCCCGTTGCCTGCTTCGTCAGGGTAACTTTCGGATTGTTTTCTAAAAGCCGCGACGTCTGCGCATTCATGTTGGAGGCGAACTGGATGTCGCCCGACAGCAGGGCATTGGCGCGCGCCGTGCCGTCGCTGATGGCAATGTACTCGAACGAGTCGAGATAGGGTCCGGTCGCCTTCCAGTAATTCTTGTTGCGCTCGGCGACCGAGCGGGTGCCGGGTTCGAACACCTTGCAGACGAAGGCGCCAGTGCCGTTGCCCTTGGAGAAGTCAGTCGTGCCGTCGGCGACGATCATGAACTGATGGATCGCCATGATGGTCGGGAAATCGGCGTTCGGATTGGCCAGCGTGACTTCGACGGTGAGGTCGTCCTTGGCGGCAAAGCCGGTCATCTGCTTGGCGATGGCGTTGACCTTGGAGCCGACCGCCGGATCGAGGTGACGCTTGAGCGAGAAGACGACGTCCTTTGAAGTGAGAGTCTTGCCGTCGTGGAAGGTCACACCTTTGCGCAGCTTGACGGTCCAGACCTTGGCATCCTTGGACTCGATGCTTTCGGCGAGCTCCATGGAGATCTTGCCGGCCTCACCGAGATATGTGAGGCGGTTGTAGAAGGCTGAACAGCGCACATAGTCGGTCGAAAGCGACGCCTTCGCTGGATCAAGTGTATCGGACGTCGAGGACGACCAGCCGGCGGCGCGGATGTGGCCGCCCTTCACCGGTGTCGCCGCAACGGCGGTGGTCGCGCGGGTCAAGACGCCAGCGCCGGCGGTCAAGGCGACACCGCCCATGAGCAGCATGTTGAGCAGCTCGCGCCGGGTGGCGCCGCGCCTGATGGCATTTTCGACCATCGCGGTGTCGGCGGCTGTCCAGTTACTGATCCTGTCCGTCATGTTGATCCCCTCTTGGTGTTTCGAGTGGTGCCGCCGAAGGGCGTCCGCCCGCATTTACTCACTTGCCTGCAGGCCCCGGGCTATCGAGTGATCGACGGCGTCGGCCAGTTCGGCCATCGATGTGAAATGATAGTCGGGTCTGGTGAAACGTTCCGGCTCGATGGTGCCGCCGTAGCCCTTGACGGCATGGCGGCGCTCGATCCAGCAATTGGTGATGCCGAGCTGCCGCGAAATGCCCATGTCGTGATACTGGCTTTGCGCGACATGCAGCACGTCGTCGCGCGATCCGCCGTCCTTGGCGATGAAGGCGAGAACCTGTTCGAAGAACGCGGGATCGGGCTTTTCGGTGCCGGTGTCGTCGGTCGTGAAGGCGGCGTAGAAGGGATTGCCGAGCGCGCGCGCGAAGTGATTGTAAGCCCAGCGCTGTGCGTTGGTCATGGCGATCAGCCGGTAGCGTTTCGTCAGGCGAGCCAGCGCATCGGCGCTGTCGGGAAAGGCGCGCCAGTCCGAAACCGAGGTGCGCAGGCGTTCGCCAAGGGCTTTGTCGGCGGGCAGGCCGAGCTTCGGCGCGATGGCCAGATAGACGCGGGCCAGATCGTCGGGGAAGCGCAACGCTTCCGGCATGTAACGGGCTTTGCGATAGAACGAGAGCGCCTGTTCGGGATCGAGCGTCCGGCCGGCTTCCTGAGCGATCGCCGTGAGGCATCGCGTCAGTCCGCTTTCGAAGTCGATCAGCGTGCCTACGACATCGAAAGTCAGGTAACGGAAATTGGTGAGTGCTTTAGGCAATCTCGTACCCCTATCGTGGCAACAAACGACGGCTCAAGGGCTACGGTTTTCAGAAAATGACCCTCCATGAACGACGGATTGATCGTTCATGACCGAAGGTCAGTTTCGCGGATGCCAGGCACCATCCTCCAACCGGCCAACCTCAAACGTCGATTGGCGTGATCATTCTGATCATGGCCGCTATGCAAGTTTGCTGAATAGGTCATGCCTCACGGCACAAAATACCTATAATCGGCGAATTCCAGAATTTCGCGGCGCCAGTATCGAGTCGAGCTCTGCTGGTATCAGGCAGCCATTCTAGCCCAGACGTCGGGATCCACCAGCGTCTGATCGAGCGTCAGGCGGGTCCGCTCGATAATCAGGTCGATATCCTTGTCGGTGCAGCACAGAGGCGGGGCGAAACCGAGGATTCCGTTGCCAAAGGCGCGGATCACCAGTCCATTTGTCCAGGCCCGGTCGAAGATGCGGCGGGACGGATCGGCCGCCGCCGGCAAAGGCGTCTTTTTGGCTTTATCGGTAACGAGCTCGACCGCCGCGAGCATGCCGCGGCCGCGCACTTCGCCGACTAGCGGATGATCCGCCAGGGCAGCCAAGCCCGCCATCAGGCGCTTGCCGGCCTTGCGGCCGTTGTCGAGCAAGCCGTTCTCATAAAGCTTCAGGACTTCGAGCCCGACTGCCGCGCTGACCGGATGCGCCGAATAGGTGTAGCCGTGACCCACGGCCTTGGCGCCGGCGCCGTCGGCAATGGTCTGGTACACATGATCGGACATGAACAGCGCGCCCATCGGGACATAGCCGGACGTCAGGCCCTTGGCCGTGGTCATGAAATCGGGATCGACGCCTTCGTCCTGGCACGCAAACAGCGGCCCGGTGCGGCCGAAACCGGTGATGACCTCGTCGGCGACGAAGAGGATGTCGAGCTCGCGGCACAGTTCGCGCATCGCCTTGAGCCAGCCCGGCGGCGGCACGATGACGCCGCCCGAACCCTGGATCGGCTCGGCGTAAAAGGCGGCGACGCGCTCCGGCCCGAGCTGTTCGACCTTGGCGCGCAGGGCGGCGAGCGATGCCTGGATGATGGCCTCGGTGCTGCTGCCGACGGGGTTCCGATAGGGATAGGGCGACGGAATCTTGTGCTGCCAGTCGAGCGGGATGCCAAAGCCTTCATGGAAGGCCGGCAGCGCCGTCAGGCCGGCGCCGACGGTTGACGAACCGTGATAGCCCTGCTCCAGCGAAATGAACTGGTCCTTCTGCGGCTTGCCGCGCGCGTGCTGATAGTAGCGGATGAAGCGCACCGTGCTGTCGACGGCGTCGGAACCGCCCAACGTGAAATAGATATGTTTGAGGGCGCCCGGCGCGCGGTCGACCAGCTCCGAGGCGAGCCTGATCGCTGGCTCCGAGGCGAGGTCGAAATAGCCCGTTGCGTAAGGCAGCGTGCGCATTTGCCGAGCCGCCGCCTCGACGATGCTGTCATGGCCGTAGCCGGCGTTCACGCACCACAATCCGGCAAAGCCATCGACCAGTTCGTGGCCGGAGGCGTCAGTCACCCGCGCGCCTTTGGCGGATTTCAGAATGCGCGCGCCGACGCGCTCATGGCCACGATAAGAGGACACCGGGTGAATCAGATGGGCCCGATCCATCTCAATCAGGGAATTGCTCAACATGGTGTTCTCCTGGTTCAACCGAGTGCTTGGCTAGCGAGCGCGTAAACGCGAACGCCGTCGTCGTCGTTGAGGGTGCTGGCGTCGGAGCGGCGCATGGCAATGCCGCCGCCGACGTCCTTTAATCCGAGACCGGTCAGCCAGTCGCCGAGGCCGAGCTCGCGGGGCGTGTCGACGCGGATGAAGGCGCCGGTGCGTTCCGACAGCAGGAACGACACAAGGTGGCGCGCATCGCCGGCGTCGCGCGCCACCACCGGGCCGATGACCTCGCCGCGTCCGAACCGCCGGATTGCGGCATAGCCCGCGATACCGCCGGGGAGCCGGATAACGGCGAACAAAGCGACCTGCTGCAGCGCTTCCAGCAGCGCACCGCGATCCATGCCGGTGGCGCGACGATCGAGCGCGGCAATCTCGGCAGTGAAGTCCGCCGTCGTCCAGGTCACATGGCCGGCCGCCTCGATCGGCAGCACAAGGCCTTGATGCTGGCGGATGGTGGCGACTTCCCGGAAGCCGAGTTTGCGATAGAGCGGCAGCCCTTCCTCCGTCGCGACGAGGCGGCATTCGCGGCCACCGGCCTTGTCGAGCGCAAGCCGCATCAGGCGCGCGCCGAGGCCCTTGCCGCGCATGGAGGCATCGACGATCACCATGTTGATCGTCGCGGCTTGCCCGAATGGTGTCAGCATGATGGTGCCGACGACGCGGGACTCTTCCAGCGCGACGAATCCACGGCTAAGGCCGAGCAGCATGGCCCAGTCCTCCAGCCGATGCGGCCAGCCGGCCTGGCGGGACAGGGCGACGGCGCCGTCCAGATGCTCGGCGCCGAATTCGACAAATGTGACGTCGATGGAATTCATGGTCTGCGCGATCTTGCCCCGCTGGCTTCATAGGGCCCGGCGTAGAGAAGAAGTCCCCAACAAATCAGGAGCGGCGATATCTTTCGGCTGAGATCGATGGCCGGTGCCGCATCTTATGCGGCCCGCCGACCACGTGCGGACGGCGCAACTCCATGCCAAAGCACGGTGCCGGGACGGAACATTCTGCGTTCATCCGGAGCCATTGCGGTGCATTGGCCGTCGCGGAGCCATCTATGCTAGCAGCCTCAACGCCCCCGTTTGCGAGCCCAGCCATGACCCGCTTTCGTCCGAAATATATCACTTTCGATTGCTACGGCACTCTGACGAACTTCCAGATGGCGGAAGGCGCTACGGATGTTTTCGGCGCGCAGCTCGACGCCGCGCGGATGGCGAATTTCATCAAGAATTTCGCGGTCTACCGGCTCGACGAAATCCTCGGCGACTGGAAGCCCTATAACGAGGTCATTTACAACGCCTTCGAGCGCACCTGCAAGAAGAACGGCTTGCCGTTCCGCGCCGAAGACGCCCGCATGATCTACGAGCGCGTGCCGACCTGGGGTCCGCATGCCGATGTGCCGGCGGGGCTTGCCAAGGTGGCCAAGGAAATTCCGCTGGTCATCCTGTCGAACGCCATGAACGACCAAATCATGTCGAACGTCGCCAAGCTCGGCGCGCCGTTTCACGCCGTCTATACCGCGCAGCAGGCCAATGCCTACAAGCCGCGTTTCAGGGCGTTCGAATACATGTTCGACATGCTCAACTGCAACCCGGAAGACGTGCTGCACTGCTCGTCGTCGTTCCGCTACGATCTGATGTCGGCCTACGATCTCGGCATCAAGAACAAGGTCTGGGTCAACCGCGGCCACGAGCCGGCCAACCCGTACTACGAATATACCGAGATCAAGGATATTTCCGGCCTGCCGGCGGTGGTGGGTCTCTAAGGGGCGCACCGCCATGCAGCTCAAGCCGTACTGGCAGGATACCGCGCCACGCTTCATGCGCGCCGCGGCGGGTCCGGTGGACGGCGCCTACGATGTCGCGGTGATCGGTGGTGGCTTCACCGGGCTGTCGGCGGCGCGGCATCTTGCGAAATCGGGCGCCAGCGTCGTCGTGCTCGAGGCCGACAAGATCGGCTCCGGCGCGTCGGGCCGCAATGGCGGCCATCTCAACAACGGTGTCGCCCACGGCTTTACGTCGGCCAAGGCCGCGCTCGGCGCGGAACGGGCGACGGCGCTTTATCGCGCCTTCGACGAGTCGGTCGCGACCATCGAGCGGCTAGTTGCCGAAGAGGGGATCGATTGCGCTTTCCACCGCTGCGGCAAGCTAAAGCTCGCCTCGAAGCCGGCACACTTCGACGCACTGGCCCGCGATTTCGACGTCGTTCAGCGCGAAGTCGATCCGGACACGGCGCTGCTCGGCGCCAAGCAGGTCCGCGCCGAGGTCGGTTCGACGGCGTTCCATGGCGCCATGCTGTTCGGCAAGAGCGCGATGATGCACATGGGCCGCTTCGCGACGGGCATGGCCGATGCCGCCGTGCGTCATGGGGCGAAGATTTTCGAAGACGCCGCGGTCACCGGCCGCCGCCTGTCGGGCGACAAGCACGAGATCGTCACCGCGCGCGGCAAGGTCACGGCCAAGGAGGTCATGGTTGCGACCGGCGCCTATACGTCGGGACCGTTCGACTATTTCCGCCGCCGTATCGTTCCGGTCGGTAGCTTCATCATCGCGACGAGGCCGTTGAGCGATGCCGAGATCGCCGCGACCATGCCCGGCAACCGCAATTGTGTGACGTCGATGAACATCGGCAACTACTTCCGCATGCTGCCGGACAAGCGGCTGCTGTTCGGCGGCCGCGCCCGCTTCTCGGCGTCGGCCAACCAGAAATCGGATACGAAGTCTGGCGCCATCCTGAGAGCGAGCCTGGCGCGGATTTTCCCGCATCTCGCCGACATCGAGGTCGATTATTGCTGGGGCGGTCTGGTCGATATGACGCAGGACCGCTTCCCGCGCGCCGGTCGCGCCGATGGCGTTTGGTACGCCATGGGCTATTCCGGCCACGGCGCCCAGATCTCGACCTATATGGGCACCGTCATGGCCGATCTCATTCTCGGCAAGCCGGACCGCAACCCGGTCGGTGGCCTCGAATGGCCGGCAATTGCCGGCTATGCCGGCAAGCCGTGGTTTCTGCCGATGGTCGGGCTCTATTACAAGATGCTCGACCGCTTCCAGTAAGCGCGGACCAAAGCGGCCGGCGACGCCTTCAGCCGAGACCGCCGACGTGGAAGCTCTTCATCTCGAGATATTCCTCGATACCTATTTGCGCGCCCTCGCGGCCGATGCCGGACTGCTTGATGCCGCCGAACGGCGCGACTTCCATCGACACCGAGCCGGTGTTCAGCCCCACCATGCCGAACTCCAGCGCCTCGGCGACGCGCCATGAGCGCTTGAGGTTCTCAGTGTAGAAATAAGACGCGAGGCCGTAAGGCGTGCCGTTGGCGATCGCCAGCGCTTCGTCTTCCGTTTCGAAGCGGAACAGCGGCGCGACCGGGCCGAAGGTTTCTTCATTGGCGAGTTGCATCTCGGTCGTGGCGCCGCCGAGAACGGCGGGCGGCGCGTAATGCCGGCCCGGCGCGTCGGCGCGGCGCGACAACATGCGTGCGCCTTTCGACAGTGCGTCGTCGATGTGGCGTTCGATCTTCTCGATCGCGGTGGCGTTGATCATCGGTCCGATATCGACGCCCGGCTCGGTGCCAGGGCCGACCTTCATGCCCGAGACGCGCTGCGACAGGCGCGAGGCGAATTCGTCGTAGACGCCGTCTTGGACCAGAATGCGGTTGGCGCAGACGCAGGTTTGACCGCCGTTGCGGAATTTCGAAGCGATGACGCCTTCGACGGCGAGGTCGAGATTGGCGTCGTCGAACACGATGAACGGCGCGTTGCCGCCAAGTTCGAGGCTGAGCTTCTTGATGGTGTCGGCGGCGCCGCGCATCAGCAGCGCGCCGACGCGCGTCGATCCGGTGAAGGACAGCTTGCGCACGGTCTGGCTCGTCATCAGTTCCTGGCCGATCTCGGCCGGCAGGCCGGTGACGATGTTGATGACGCCGGCGGGAATGCCGGCACGTCCGGCGAGCACGCCCAGAGCCAGCGCGGAATAGGGCGTCAGCTCCGACGGCTTGATGACGACGGTACATCCGGCGGCGAGCGCCGGCGCGATCTTGCGGGTGATCATCGCGTTCGGGAAATTCCACGGCGTGATGATGCCGCAGACACCGACCGGCTCTTTCAGAACGAGGATGCGGCGGTCCGCGGTCGGCGCGGGAATGGTGGCGCCGCCGATGCGGCGGGCTTCTTCGGCGAACCATTTGACGAAGGAGGCGCCGTAGCGGATTTCGCCCTGCGCCTCGGCGAGCGGCTTGCCTTGTTCACTGGTGAGGATCAGCGCGAGGTCGTCCAGATGCTTAAGCATGAGATCGTGCCAGGCTTCGATAAGCTTGGCACGCTCCGCATTCGGCTTCGCCTTCCAGGCCGGATAGGCGGCGGCCGCGGCGTCGATGGCGGCGCGCGTACCGGCGGCGCCGGCATTCGGCACCGTGCCGACCGGCGCCTGGGTCGCCGGATCGATGACGTCGAGCGTCGCGCCCGAGGCGGCATGCCGCCAGACGCCGCCGATCAGCATCTGCGTCTTGAGAAGGTCGGTGTCTTTGAGCTGCATGGCTGGCTCTCCTTGAGCGCCGAATGAAGGGTTGTCGCGATCAGTAGCCGAGCGAGCGGTCGACCAGTCCGATCATCTCGCTGCCGCCCTCGTGCCTCTTGATATTGTCGATGACGGCGCGCGCGGCGCGGTCCGACGGCGTGATGCTGGCGATGTGCGGCGTGAGGACGATCTTGGGGTGCCGCCAGATTGGATGATCGACCGGCAGCGGCTCGGGATTGGTGACGTCCATGAAGGCGGCCGACAGTTGCCCGCTGTCGAGCGACTTGAGCAGGGCGTCTTGATCGAGATGGCCGCCGCGTCCCATGTGCACGAGCGAAGCGCCGTGCGGCAGTTTGGCGAAGGTGGCCGCATTGAGGATGCCCGTCGTCGGCGGCGTCAGCGGCAGCATGCAAATGAGCAGATCGGTTTGCGCGAGGAAGGCGTCGAATTGGTCGGCGCCGTGGAAACAGGTGACGTGAGGTATAGTCTTTGGCGTGCGGCTCCAGCCCGAGATCGGAAACCCGAACACGGATAGGCGCTCGATCACGGCCTGGCCCAGGGAGCCGAGGCCGAGTACGCCGATGCGGCGGTCGGCGGCCTGGCGCACCGGCAGGGCTTTCCACTCGGCCTTCGCCTTGGCCGCGATGTAGTCGGGCAGGTCGCGGTGCAGAGCGAGGACCGCAAGCGTCGCGTATTCCTGCATCATGCGGACGATGCTGTCGTCGACCGTACGCACCAGCTTGAGATGCGCCGGCACGCGATCGAGGTCGATCTGGTCGACGCCGGCGCCGATCGAGAACACGACTTCGAGATTGGGATAGCGCGTCAGGTCGTCGGGCGCGAGCCAGGTCAGGAAGTAGCGCACGGTGGCGGGATCGACCGTCGTCTTGTCGGTGACAAAGCGGACGTGCGGCAGTTCCCTGGCGAAGGCTTCGGCGAAGACCGGCGCGCGCTTCAGATCGACGTTGAACAGAAAGGCCGTCACGGATTGTCCTCTGCTTACGCCGCGCAATGATCGCCGAGCCGCGCGATCATCCGGCTGCACGCCGCCAGTTCGTCGCGGTGGATATATTCGTCGGCGCGGTGCGCGCGGGCGATGTCGCCCGGCCCGCAAATGATCGCGTCGATGCCGGCGGCCTGATAGAGCCCGGCTTCGGTGCCGTAGCTCACGGCATCGATGGTCTCTTCGCCGGTGATGGTGCGCATCAGGCCGGCGAGCGGCGCGTCGGTGTCGAGCGATAGCGCCGGATAGGCGCTCAGAATCTGCCACTCGGCGTCGAAGCCGCCGGCCTTGAGGCCGTCGACGGCCGCTCGGACCGGCGCCAGCGCGTCTTGCGGCGCCACGCCGGTCACGGCGCGAACCTCGAGTTCGGCGACGCAGAGATCAGGAACGATGTTGACGGCCCGGCCGCCCTCGATCGTGCCGACTTGCAAGGTCGAATAAGGCGGCGCGAATCTGGTGTCGAACGGCCCGGTCTTCAGCGCTTCGCTCGTTTGCACGGCCGTGGCGAGCACCACCGTCATGGCATGGATGGCATTGCGACCGAGATCGGGCCGCGACGAATGGCCGGAGATGCCGCGCACCGAAACCCGCGTCGCCGCCTTGCCTTTGTGCGCGAGAATGGCGCGCATGCCGGATGGCTCGCCGACGATGCAACCGTCCGGTTTGGCGCAGAGCTGGGGCAGGGCGGCGATCAGGTGCGGCACGCCGCGGCAGCCAGCTTCCTCGTCATAGCTAAAAGCGAGATGGACCGGACGCGCGAGCTTGCGCTCCGCAAGAGCCGGTAGCGCCGCCAGCGCGCAGGCCAGAAACCCCTTCATGTCGGTTGCGCCGCGGCCGTAAAGGCGGTCGTCACGCTGCATCAGGGTGAACGGACCGGACGTCCAGCCGGCTTCGCCGGCCGGCACGACGTCCATGTGCCCCGACAGGATAATGCCGGGCACGTTCTTCGGTCCCATTGTGATCAGCAGGTTGACGCGGTCGCCTTCCGGGCCGGGCACGGCGCTGACCCTCGCGCCATTGGCCGCGGCGTAGTCGCGTATCCAGGCGGCAATATCGCCATTGGGCTCGCCCGCGACGCTCGGAAACGACACCAGCAGGGCCAAGATCTCTTCGGGTGTCATATCGGTTTCCAACCCCGCATGCGTCAGCTGCAGCGAGCCTCTGCACGGAGTTCAACCATAATGACAGGCCGGTGTCTTGGCTGCTGAAATACGGACACTCTTCAGATAAAGTGAGCGACGGGAAATGGATTTGAAGCGTAATATTCTGATGCCACGCCGTAACCTTGCGCGGCGAAACCGAAAGCAGGGCCGGACGCCGTTCGGACCTTCGGGGCTAGCCGACACAAGCCGTGAGAGCGCGTCATGTATCCTGTCATCACGTTCGATCCGTCCGAGCGGGGCGACGCGCACTTCTTACCCTGTGTCGACGCCGGGACGGTCGATCTTGCGAGAAACACGTTCTTCAAGCGGGGCTTTTATTACACGCGGGTGGACGAGCACGGCATGTTTGCTACGGCAGAATTAGAGGCGGCGAGAAACCATTGGATTGAGTATGCCCATAGAATCTAAACTGTTTGAGCGGGAGGCTAGACACGTTAACTTTGAGTATTCCCAGCGTATGCTGCGGTGATGGACCGGCTATGTCTGCGTCGTGACAGCGGCTGCGAACAAGGATGTTGCACGGGGCTTCCTCCTCGTTGCCGACGCGCAGACGGTGATCTCGTACGCGACGGCTTCGAACGTGCTGTCGTCTCTCACGCCGACCACGGCCGACACGGCGCGGGCCGCTTCTTTATGTTCGCGTCCGGGTGCACAAGCACTGACTGCAACAGGGCGCATCCATTGAATTGTGCGGCCTGAGCAACGAATGCTGGATGGCGGACTAAATCAAACATGTCCGCCATCCATTTCCGTAACATTTCGTCCTGAATATGACTCGCTCGCGCCGCCGCGGCCGTCAGATTTGCTGGAAAAATCGTATAAGGACAATTACGGGCTCCCGCTAAGGTGCCCGCCGCCATATTGGGTTCACTAATTTGGCGTACTGACGCGGACGGCGGCGAATGTCCATTCGCAATCTCGACAAGATGTTTGCCCCGCGCTCGATTGCGGTCATCGGCGCGACCGACAAGCCGAATTCCGTCGGCGCAGCGCTGATGACCAATCTCCTGCGTGGCGGTTTTTCCGGGCCGATCGTTCCCGTCAACCCACACGCGCAGGCGGTGCACGGCATCATGGCCTATGCCGATGTCGCCAGCGTGCCGTTGACGCCGGACCTTGCCGTCATTGCCACGCCGCCTGACGCGATCCCGGGCCTTATCGATGAGCTCGGCGCGCGCGGCACGCGCGCTGCCGTCGTGCTCACGGCCGGCTTTGCCGAAGGCGACGTTGCCAAAGGCCGCGAACGCGCCGCGGAACTGCTTGCCGCCGCGCGCCCGCATCTGCTGCGCGTGGTCGGGCCGAATTGCCTCGGCGTTGCGGTGCCCTCGATCGGGCTCAACGCCACCTTCGCGCCGGCGCCCTTGCTGCCCGGCAATATCGCTTTTCTCACCCAGTCGGGCGCCATGGCGACCACGGTGCTCGATTGGGCGCTGCCGCGCCGCATCGGCTTCTCCGCGATCGTCTCCATGGGCGACATGGCCGATGTCGATTTCGGCGACATGCTCGATTACTTCGCCCTCGATCCGGGAACCCGCGCCATCCTGATCTATGCCGAGGCGGTTACGGCGGCGCGCAAATTCATGTCGGCGGCGCGGCGCGCGGCGCGGGTGAAGCCGGTCATCGTGGTGAAAAGCGGCCGCGCCCCGGAAGGCGCCCATGCCGCGAGCTCGCACACCGGCGCGCTCGCCGGTGCCGATGTCGTCTATGACGCCGCCTTCCGCCGCGCCGGCATGTTGCGGGTCAACGAGGTCGAGGAACTGTTCGATGCCGCTGCGACGCTCGCGCGCACGCCGGCGCAGCGCGGCAATCGCCTCGCCATCGTCACCAATGGCGGCGGCGCCGGCGTGCTCGCCACCGACCGGCTAATCGAGGAGGGCGGCCACCTGGCGGCGCTGTCGCCCGCGACGATCGCCAGGCTCGACAAGGTACTGCCCTCAACCTGGAGCCATGGCAATCCGATCGACATCATCGGCGATGCCGACGCCGCGCGCTATGCCGATGCGGTCGGTGTGATGATGGATGATCCCGACAGCGACGCGCTGCTGGTCGCCTATTGCCCGACCGCCATTGGCTCGGCGGCGGAGGCAGCCAGGGGCCTGATCGGCGTGCTGTCGCAGCCTGCCACTGCCGCGAAGAAGAATGTATTCGCCTGCTGGATGGGCGATGCCAGCGTGCAGGACGGGCGCGCGCAGCTCGTCGCGGCCAAGATCCCGGATTACGAGACGCCGGAGCGCGCGGTGCGCGCCTTCATGTATCTCGTGCGCTACAGGCAGAGCCAGGACCTGCTTCTGGAAACGCCGGCCGCCGTCGCGCCCAGCCCGCAAACCGATATCGTGCGCGCCCGCGCCATCGTGCAACAGGCGATTGCGGACAAGCGCGAGTGGCTCGATCCGGCCGAGGTCGCGGCGTTTTTTGCCTGCTATGGCATTCCCTTCGTGCGCACCGAGGCCGTTTCCGACGCCAAGGCGACCGCTGCTGTCGCCGGAGAGATCAAGAGCCCGGTAGCGCTGAAGATCCGCTCACGTGACATTATTCATAAATCTGACGCCGGCGGCGTAGCGCTCGATCTCGCCGGCGCCGCCGCGGTCGAGGCCGCCGCCAAGGCGATGAACGACAAAATTGCGCGCAACCTGCCCAAGGCGCGGCGCGAAGGCTTCATCGTGCAGGAGATGATCCGCCGGCCGGGTGCCTACGAACTGATCGCCGGTGTCACCACCGATGCCACCTTCGGCCCGGTCATCTTGTTCGGCCACGGCGGCACCGCCGTCGAAGTGATCCGCGACAAATCGCTGGAACTGCCGCCGCTCAATACCGCGCTTGCCCGCGCGCAGATCGAGCGCACCCGCATCGCTGCCTTGCTCAAGGGCTACCGCGACCGCCCGCCGGCCGATATCGACGGCGTGGTCAACGTGCTGGTGCAATTGAGCCGCATCGTTGCCGATCTCGCCGAGGTTACCGAGCTCGACATCAATCCGCTGCTCTGCGACGCCCAAGGCGTCATGGCGGTCGACGGCCGCGTTCGCGTGCGCGCGACGTCGCAACCGGCGCAGGCGCGCATGGCGATCCAGCCCTATCCGCAGCGCTTCGAAACGTCGGTCAAGCTCCGCGAGGGCGGGACGTATATTGTGCGCCCGATCCGGCCGGAGGACGAGCCGGCGCTGCGCCGCTTTGCCGACAAGATCGACGACCGCGATCTGTGGCACCCGTTTTTTGCGCCGCTGCGGCCGCGTACGCATGAGACCGCCGCGCGCCTGAGCCAGATCGACTACGACCGCGAGATGACCCTGGTCGCCTGGAACGGCGATGGCATCGCCGGCCTTGCCCGCTCGACCGCCGACCCCGATTTCGAGGAAGCCGAATGCGCGGTCATCATCCGCTCCGATCTACGCGAGAAGGGACTGGCAACGCGCCTGATCGAGCAATTGCTTTTGGTGATGGCTGCGCAAGGCATCCGCCACGCTGTCATGCTCTATCCCGCGACCCTGGAGAGGCTTGCCGCCATTGCCGCGGAGCTCGGCTTTGCGACCGCTCCGAGTCCGAGCGATCAGATACAAGTTCGGGCGATGAAGGCGCTGGCGGCCGCATAGATTTCACGACCAGCCTTGGCTCGAATATGACAATTCGATGAATGATCTGGCTCAATATTGGCGTCATCCGGATGTGCCCTTATCGTTGGCGAGAAAGGCCATTCGGAAATGAAATCGCAGATTATAGAGCGGCTTGGACAGACCGAGGTCTTGTTGCCGGCCCTTATCGCCGAAGGGCTGTCGGCCAATGACAAGGTCAAGGCGCGGCTGAGCGTCTTGCAGGCGGCCGCGCGGCATGCGCGCGACCCGCAGGGCTCCGCATTCGACCTCGAAGCCGAATGCCGCGCCGCCGGCCTCGACGCCAATGCGATGGAGACTTTGGTCAATGATGCAAGGCTCGCCGGCGAGCGGCTGACGGCGCCCGGTTTTGACGCACTGGCTCAGGCGATCTGGTCTGACGTCGAGACGATGGCGCAGGCGGTCAAGGCCGGCGACGCCGCAAGCGGCGAAGCGGCGTTCGAGCGCCTGGCCGCGATCAGGAACGGGATCGCCGCCGGCGCCCCGGATACGATGGAGCTTGCCCAGGTCGCAAGGCTCACTGCGATCGCGGACGGCCCGGACGACGGCCTGCATCGCCTGATCATGGATCTGCACAAGAGCCTGAACCGGCTCTCGGCGGATCACGCCGAGGAGGTCGTCGCCGGCGCCCACGCTTATGGGCTGCTGCCTGCGGATCGCACCGCTGTTGGGGCCTTCATGCGCGGCGTCGAATCGACGCGTCGGCTCAAATTCGATCATCCAGGTCTTGCCACCACGGCGACCCGCAGCGGCGCTCGCCTCACCATCCAGAACGATATCGGCGAGACCGACGCGCATGTCGTCGTGATCGCCGTCGAAGCCGATGCAGTCGTCATCACTTATACCGATGTGCACCTCGCACGCGCCAGGTTCTTCACCAATCTGTTCCGCGATTTCCCGGTGCAATGGAGCGGGCTCGCCCGCAAGACCGCAGCGGGGCTCGGCGACGACGGCGTGTTCTATCTGGTCACCGGCCGCGCTCCGGCCAAGGACGCCAAAGCGCGCGACGGGATACTGCAAGCCGTCGGCGCCGCGCTGGTGTTCCTGATCGACTGGAACAAGGCGCGCAAGGTCTTGCGCAACTGGGTCTCAAAGGGCGACGCCGTCATTATTCTCGACTGGGCGGCGCGCCAACGCTTCGGCCATCGTGGTTTTCTCGAGCTTGGCGGCGGCGAACTCGTCGCCTCTGCCGTGCAGCACGCGACGCCGGCGCGCATTGGTTTCGGCGACCGGCTCGACCGCGTGCTCGGCCGCAGCGCGGCGGTCGATTTTCTCAAGACGGTGCTGCGTTGCTCGGCCGAGGCCTTGCTCGAAGGCGGTTCGGTGCGTCTCGCCCGCGACCGCATCGAGGCCGACCTGATGCGGCACCTGCAACGGGTCGACGGCCTGTTGCTGAATATCGTCGTGCGCCAGGCCGGTCTGGCGCGCGAGATCGCCACCGGCATCGCGCAATTTATCGCCGAGCAGCAGGCACAGCGGCCATTCGACCGTGACGCCTTGGCGGCGCACGCGCGTCGCATCGAGGAGAAAGCCGACCGCATCGCGGTCGAAGCCCGCGCCGAGATTGCGCGCTTTGGCGCCGCGCCGGTGATGGAGCAGATGGTGAACCACGTCGAGGAAGCCATCGATGAACTCGAGCAGGCAGCTTTCATCGCCTCGCTCACCCCGTCACAATTGACGCCGGACGTGCTCGGGCCACTTGCCGATTTGTGCGCCGCGGCTGTCATGGGGACCGAAGCAACGGCCATCGGCGCAGCCGCTGCAAGCGACGTGCCGGACGGACAGCGCGCCGATTCCGAGGACGCCCTGGCGGCGGTCGGCCGGCTGATCGAAGCCGAGCACAAGGGCGACGGTGGCGAACGCGCGCTCACTGCTATCGTCCTGCGCGGCGAGTACGAATTGAAAGCGGCGCTGTCGGCGCTTGAACTTGCGCGTGCGCTCGAGCGCGCGACCGACCGGCTGGCCGGCTTCGGCCATCAGTTGCGACGGTATGTGCTCGCCGAGCTCGCGGCCTAGCGGGGAGATCATGCGCATCGCTCGCATCGGGAACGGCGAAACCGGCCAATATCCCGCCGAAATGGTGGGTGCCAAGGCAGCCAATCTGGCGCGCATGGCGGTGCTAGGCCTGCCGGTGCCGCCGGCTTTCGTGCTGCCGGTCGAATTATGTGCCGCGGTCGTCCGCGGCGATCACGACGCACAGGCAAAAGTCACGGCGGGCCTCGCCGAAGGCATCGCCTTTCTCGAACAGGCGACCGGCCGGGTCTTCGGCGACCGCAGGCATCCGCTGTTGGTGTCGGTGCGCTCGGGCGCGGCGCGGTCCATGCCCGGCATGCTCGATACGGTGCTTGACGTCGGCTGTACGACGGCGGCGGTGCATGGCCTGGTGCGCATGACCGGCAATCCGCGGTTTGCCTGGGATAGCCGCAGGCGGTTTCTCGAGAGCTATGGCGAGGTCGTGCTCGGCCTCGAAGCTGCGCAATTTTCCGCCCGCCGCGCCGCGCTGACTGCCGCCGAAGGCGAGCTTGACAGCGATAGTCTCGAGCGCCTGGCCGGCGAGTTCCGGCAGTTGATCGAGGACGAGGACGAGAAGCTGCCGGATGATCCGGTCGAGCAGCTCGTAAGCGCGGCGCGCGCGGTCTATCGGTCGTGGATGAGCGAGCGTGCCTGCGCCTACCGCAGGCTGCAGAACATGCAGGACTTGCAAGGCACCGCGGTTACGGTGCAGGCGATGGTGTTCGGCAATCACGGCGGCGGCTCGGGAGCGGGCGTTGCCTTTTCGCGCGATCCCTCGACCGGCGCGGCGCGGCCGGTCATAGAGGTCCTGTTCGAAGCGCAGGGCGAAGACGTGGTCTCGGGCAGCCGCACGCCGGAAAACGAGAGCGCGATTGAGCGTTACACGCCGCGGGCGGCCGCGCGATTGCGCGATACGCTGGTCCGGCTCGAACGCGAATTTGCTGACGTCCAGGATGTCGAATTCACCATCGAGGACGGCAAATTATGGGTGCTGCAGACGCGCTCGGCCAAACGTACGCCGCGCGCGGCGCTGCAATTTGCGATTGACTTCGTCAATGAAGGCCTGATTTCGCCGCAGCAGGCCTTGCAACGCGTCGATGGTGTCGACCTCGACGCGCTGGCGCAGCGCCGCCTTGCCGGCGCGCAGCAACCGGCCGCGCATGGCACCGGTGCGGCTGCCGGCGTCGCCGTCGGCCGCGCCGTCTTCGATTCCGACAGCGCGCAGCGTCTGGCGGGGCGCGGCGATCCGGTGATCCTGATGCGGCCGGATACCAGTACCGCCGATGTGGCGGGTTTTGCGGCGTCGGCCGGCATTGTCACGGCGGTCGGCGGCCGCACCGCGCATGCGGCGCTGGTGGCGCGGCAGATGGACAAGCCGTGCATTGTCGGCTGCGCGGCGCTGGCGGTTGACGCGGCAAACCGTAGCGCGCGCCTTGCGGGCGCAACGATCGAGCAGGGCGATTGGCTCTCAATAGACGGCGACAGCGGGGCCATCTACATTGGCCACTGCGACGTGCTGGTCGAGCGTCCGGACCGGGAGCTTGCTGAGGTTGCTCGCTGGCGGACACAATCGCTGGCCGTTTCCTGATTGGGGCAAATCGCGCCGAATGTCGGTCTTCCCCGTTGCAACCGTGACCGGCGCCAGGACAGCGAACGGTGCCCGCGAGGCCTACTGGCTGCTTCCCGCGGCAGACCTGTTTGAGCGCCTGCGCAGCAAGCCGGGCGGCCTGACCAGCGCTGATGCCGCCGCACGGCTTGACAGCATTGGCCCGAATACGATCGCTTCCGGGCGTCGTCACGGCATTGCCGCCAAGATCGGCAAGCGCTTCGCCGAGCCGCTGGTTGCCATCCTTCTGGTCGCCGCCGCGATTTCCGGCTTCACCGGCGACATGGCGAGCTTCGCCATTATCCTCGCGGTGATCGGCCTGTCGATCGTCCTCGACGTCGTGCAGGAGGAGAGGGCGGAAACCAGGGCGGAAGCGCTCAGGCGATCGGTCGAAATCCATGCCGACGTCCGCCGCGACGGTGCGGTGCGCTCGCTTCCCGTCGGGCAGATCGTGCCCGGCGACGTCGTCGAACTGCGAGCCGGCGATCTTGTCCCCGCCGACGGCATTCTGATCGAAGGCCGCGGCACCCACGTCAATGAGGCGCTCATGACCGGCGAGCCCTATCCGGTCGAGAAGCGCGTCGGCGACTGCCAGGCGCGCGAGCCCGCCGATGCCTTTAACGCGCTCTTTGCCGGAACCTCGGTCGTCAACGGCGAAGCCGCCATGCTGGTGGCGGCGACCGGCAAAACCACCCGGTTCGGCGGCATCGCCGCGGCATTGGCGGGCGCGGAAACGCCGTCGGCCTTCGAGCGCGGCCTGCGCCGCCTCGGTCTGCTGATCCTGCGGCTTACTGTGTTTTTGGTGCTGTTCGTGTTGCTGGTGGATATCGTCTTCGGGCGCCCCGCGCTTGATTCCTTCCTTTTTGCGGTCGCGCTTGCCGTCGGTCTCACTCCCGAGCTTCTGCCGATGATCACCACCGTGACCCTGTCGCGCGGCGCCATCCGCATGGCGGCCAAGCGTGTGGTGGTCAAGCGCCTCGCCGCCATCCACGACCTCGGCGCCATGGACGTGCTCTGCACCGACAAGACCGGGACGCTGACGGAAGCAAAAATATCGCTGGTCGGTCATCCGGGCTTCGACGGCGCCGACAGCAAGTGGGTCATGACTCTTGCCGCGGTGGCCGCTGCCTGCGGCGGCGGCATCCGCAGCCCGCTCGACCAGGCGATCATTGCGCAAGACGCAGGCGAAGACCTGTCCGCCTGGCGCAAGATCGATGAAGTTCCCTTCGATTTCGATCGCCGCTGCCTGTCGGTGCTGGCCGAGCGCGAAGGCAGGAGAATTCTGATTCTGAAAGGTGCGCCGGAAGCGGTGTTCGCGCGCGCAAGCGCGGTCGATCTCGGCGACGGCCAAAGCAGTCCCTTGGACGAGACCGCGCGTGCCGTGCTCGAACGGCAGGAACAGGAACAGTCCAGGCTCGGCTATCGGCTGCTCGGCATTGCCTGGAAGGACATGCCGGGGGACACGCACGAACTGCGTGACGCGGACGAGTGCGACCTGACGATTGCCGGCTTTTGCGTCTTCGTCGACCCGCCGAAACCGAGCGCCGCCGCGGCGATTGCGCGGCTTGCCGCAGCCGGCGTGCGCGTCAAGGTCATTTCCGGCGATCACGAAGCCGTCGTGCGCCATCTGGTCGACACGCTCAGGATTCCGGCGCGCGATCTGCTCACCGGCGCGGAGATCGCGGAACTGACCGAGCCGGCCCTGATCGCGCGTGTCGAGACCGCCGATCTGTTCGCCCGTGTTTCGCCCGACCAGAAGACCCGGATCATTCGTGCCTTGCAGGCGCGCGGCCACACCGTCGGTTTCATCGGCGATGGCGTCAATGACGCGCCGGCCATTCACACCGCCGAGATCGGGCTGTCCGTCGACGGGGCAACCGATATCGCGCGCAGTGCCGCCGACATGATTCTGCTGGCGCCGGATCTCGGCGTGCTCGCCGACGGTGTGGAGGAGGGGCGGCGCACCTTCGCCAA
This sequence comes from Pseudolabrys sp., assembly GCA_035499835.1. GTDB lineage: Bacteria > Pseudomonadota > Alphaproteobacteria > Rhizobiales > Xanthobacteraceae > Pseudolabrys. Next base: position 18,237 of record DATJYA010000358.1, on the reverse strand, counting down.
TATCCTCAAATACGTGCGCATGGGCACCAGCTCGAATTTCGGCAACATGCTGTCGATGGCGCTGGCGTCGCTGGTGCTGCCGTTTCTGCCGCTGCTGCCGGTGCAGATTCTGCTCAACAACCTGATCTACGATCTGTCCGAGACCGGCATCCCCTTCGACGAAGTGGACGCCGGCGATCTGGCGCGGCCGCGCGCCTGGAACATGCGGGCCATCCTGCACTTCACGCTCGTCATGGGCGCGCTGTCATCGCTGTTCGACCTCGCCACCTTCGCGATGCTGCTGCAGATCTTCAAAGCCAGCGCCGAGCAATTCCGCACCGCCTGGTTTATCGAATCGATTGCGACTCAGATTCTCGTCATCTTTGTTATCCGCAGCGCCCGCCCGGCTTGGGCGAGCCGCGCACACCCTGTGCTGGTGGCGAGTTCGCTCGGTGCGTTGCTGATCTCTTTTGCAATCGTCTCGACGAGACTCGGAGCGGCATTCGATTTCACGACAATGCCTTGGGCGATGGTGGGGGCGATTGCGGTTCTGGTCGTGGCCTACCTCGCCAGTGCGGAGCTGCTGAAAAAATTCGCGCGCGCGGGCGCCTAGGCTGGCGCAACCGCCATCATTACCCACCGAACGAAAATGGCCGCTTTTATTAGACTTATGTATTAGCCGATTGATCCGTCCCGATGAAAATTGTGGCAGTTTCACTGAGCGGCTTTCGCAGCACCAAATTTGCGGACCCCGCGCTAGGCACCCATACAAATTCGGTATACCCTCCCGGCAAAATAACAAGGCTTCAATATTAACAGGGAGGACTGCTTCGATGCGTTCAGGGACTACTCGTAGAACTGTTCTGAAAACCGCGGCTCTTGCCTCGGCTGCCGCTATCACCGCGCCCTATGTTCATGGCGCTTACGCCGCAGGCACACTGTCATTGGGCGTGTGGGACCACTGGGTGCCCGGCGCGAACAAGGCGCTCGATAAGCTCGCCAAGGAGTGGGGCGACAAGAACAGCGTCGAAGTTCACATCGACTACATCACCTCGCAGGGCGAGAAAGACAAGCTTACCGCCGCCGCCGAGGCGCAAGCCGGCACCGGCCACGACATCATGTCGCATCGCGACTGGAATATCCGCATTCACCAGGACAAGCTCGAGCCGCTCAACGACGTGGTCGATGGCCTGATCAAGAAATACGGCCCGATCAGTCCGGTCGCCGAGTATCTCGCCAGGATCAAGGGTACCTGGCGCGGCGTTCCGACCGCAATCGGCAGCCAGGTGAAGCCGTGCTGCTCGCGCTTCGATCTCTACAAGGAGCATGCGGGCATCGACGTCCGCGACATGTTCCCGGCCGACGAGAAGAAGTGGGACAAGGCCAAGGTCGATTCCTGGACCTGGGACGCCTACGTCAGCTCGGCACAGAAGCTGTTCAAGGCCGGCTTCCCGGTCGGTCTGCCGATGGGCCAGACCTCCGATGCGGTCGACTGGGTCGGCGGCCTGTTTAACGCCTACGGCGTGGTGTTCGTCGACGCCAAGGACAACATCAAGATCAATTCCGACGAGACCCGGCAGGCGATGGAAATCGCGCGCAAGATCATGGAAGCGTCTCCGCCCGACGTGTTCGCCTGGGACGACGCCGGCAACAACCGCTGGCTAATTTCTGGCAAGGGCTCGGGCATTATGAATCCGCCGAGCGCCTGGGCGGTCGCCAAGCGCGACAACCCGAAGGTGGCCGAGAACTGCTGGACGCATCCGGTGCCGAAGGGGCCGAAGGGGCGTTTCGTCGGCCAGCTGCCGCAATTCTACGGCGTGTGGCAGTTCTCCAAGAACAAGTCTGCCGCGAAAGATTTCCTCACCTTCGTTTCGCAGAAGGAGTCGGTCGCGCAACTGGTCGCTGCGTCGGTCGGTTACGACCTGCCGTCGTTCAGGACGATGTACGACCTGCCGACCTGGAACGAGGTCGAGCCGCCTGTCGGCACCGTCTACGGCTATCCGCCGCGCGGCGACGAGCAGACCTCGATATATGGCGCGCCGGCGCGTTCTGAAGTCGGCGCCCAGATGTACAACCAGGCCATCAACACCGTGATGATCTCCAAGTTCACGCAGGGCAAAGAGAAGCTCGACGACGTGATCAAGTGGGCCGAGAAAGAGCTCGAAGGCACCTTGCGCGCCTGAGCGTTCTCACGGGTTGCAAGTGAAATGCGCATGCCGGCCACGGTGGCCGGCATGCGTCACTCATTAATCAAAATAAAGGGTCGTGGATCATGGCCGATACCGTTCAGACGTGGGGGTCTACGGTTCCGTATAGCGGCGGTGGCGCAACAAAGCCGGGCCGGATTCGGTTGCTCTTCCGCCGGCGCTCGACCATCGCGTTTCTGATGTGTCTGCCGCTCATTCTGATCATCGCCTGCCTTGTCATTTATCCGGCGTTCTATTCGATCTATCTGTCGATGCTGAACAAGGCGCAGACACGCTTTATCGGCCTGTCGAATTTCACCTTCCTGATGTCGCGTGACACCTTCTGGATGGTCGTCGAGCAATCGACGATTTTTGCCCTATCAGCCGTGTTCTTTAAGGCGCTGATCGGGCTGATCACCGCGCACCTCGTCAACAATCTGCCGGTCAAGGGCCAGCGCAAATGGCGCGGCATGCTGCTGGTGCCGTGGGTCATCCCGCTGGCGCTGTCGACGCTTGGCTGGTGGTGGATGTTCGATCCGACCAATTCGGCGTTCAACTACACTTTGAGAAGCTTGGGCTTTGCCGGCATTCCCTGGCTCAGCGAGCCGGAATGGGCGCGGTTCTCGGTGATCCTGGTCAACGTCTGGTACGGCGCGCCGTTCTTCCTCATCATGTATCTGGCGGCGCTGAAGTCGGTGCCGGAGCAGCTTTATGAAGCGGCCTCCATCGACGGCGCCAGCGCCTGGCAGAAATTCATCCACGTCACTCTGCCGATGATGCGCAACATCATCGCCATCACCGTGCTGTTCTCGATGATCGTGACCTTCGCCAATTTCGACATCGTGCAGATCATGACGGCCGGCGGCCCGCGCAACATGACGCATATGTTCGCGACCTACGCCTTCCTGCTCGGTATCCGCTCCGGTGATCTTCCGCTTGGCGCGGCGACCTCGCTGTTCATGTTCCCGATCCTGGCCATCGCCGCGGTCTTTATCCTGCGCGGTGTGCGCAAGCGGGGGAGGGAAATCGGATGAGCGCGTTCACCGCCGCCGTACCGGCGACAAAGACCTTTAGAACCGGCGCCAGCCTGCGGCGCAACCGGCGCTGGGCGCTTTACACGTCGTATTTCTTCCTGATCCTCTTCGCGATCTTCTTCCTGGCGCCGCCCTATTACATGGTGGTGACCGCGCTCAAGAGCGACGCTGAGATGGCGCGCCTCGCCACCAGCCCCTGGTTCATCTACGATGGGGTCACTTTCGATCAGTTCAGGATCCTGCTGAAGAACACCGACTTCCTTATCTTCTTCAAGAACACCGCGATCGTGACGGTGTGCGTGGTCGCGATCACCATGGTGGTGAGCGTTCTTGCCGCCTTTGCGCTTGGCCGTATGCGGTTCTGGGGCTCGAGCATCCTGGCGACCGGCATCTTCCTGACCTACCTCGTGCCGGACACGCTGCTCTTCATCCCCATGTTCCAGATCGTCAAATGGCTCGGCCTGCTCAACTCCTATTGGGGCATGGTGCTGGTCTATCCAACGCTGACGGTGCCGTTCTGCACCTGGATCATGATCGGCTACTTCCAGTCGATCCCGAAGGAGCTCGACGAAGCCGCGCTGATCGACGGCGCCGGACACATGCAGATGCTGTTGAAGATCTTCATTCCGGTGGCGCTGCCCGGCATCATCGCGGCGATGATCTTCGCCTTCACCGTGTCCTGGGCCGCCTTCGTCTATCCGATGGCCTTTCTCTATTCGTCCGATCAGCAGGTGCTCACCGTCGGCACGGTGACCAGCCTGATCCGCGGCGACGTCTACAAGTGGGGCATGCTGATGGCCGGCGCGCTGCTTGCCGCGGCGCCGCCGCTGGTGATCTACGCGTTTCTCATGGACTACTACATCGCCGGGCTCACGGCCGGCGCAACAAAAGGCTAGAGCGCTCAGGAAACTTGGGTGGGGCAAAGGGAGGGGAACAATGGCGGAAGTCGCGTTACGGAATGTGGTGAAGCGCTACGACGACGTCGTGGCGGTGAGCGATGTCAATCTCGACATCCCCAACCACGAATTTGTCGTGCTGGTCGGCCCCTCCGGCTGCGGCAAGAGCACCACCCTGCGCATGATCGCAGGGTTGGAGGAAATCAGCGACGGCGAAATCTCGATCGGCGGCGAGGTGGTCAACGACCTGCCGCCCAAGGATCGCGACATCGCCATGGTGTTCCAGAACTACGCGCTCTATCCGCACATGACGGTCGCCGAAAACATGTCGTTCGGCCTCAAGCTGCGCAAATTCCCCAAGGACGAGATCAAGGCGCGCGTCGACAACGCCGCCCGCATTCTCGACATCGCCGAATTGCTGGCGCGCCGCCCCAAGCAGCTCTCGGGCGGTCAGCGCCAGCGCGTGGCCATGGGCCGCGCCATCGTGCGCAACCCGAAGGTGTTCCTGTTCGACGAGCCGCTGTCCAATCTCGACGCCAAGCTGCGCGTGCAGATGCGCACCGAGATCAAGCGGGTGCACCAGAAGGTCAAGACCACGACCGTCTACGTCACGCATGACCAGGTCGAGGCGATGACGCTCGCCGACCGCGTCGTGGTCATGAACGGCGGCAGGATCGAGCAGATCGGTTCACCGAACGATCTCTATCACCACCCGAAGACGCGCTTTGTTGCCGGCTTCATCGGCTCGCCGGCGATGAATCTTGTTCCGGCGAAGCTGGAGAGCAACGGCAGCGGGCTGAAGATCCGGCTGTCCGACAGACTGTCGTTCCAGGTGCCGGAATCGCGCACGACCCGCTATCGCGGCTACGCGGGCAAGGATCTGCTGTTTGGCTTGCGGCCGGAGCACATCACCGAGACGCGCGGGCTCGAAAATGGCGTCGGCCAGGAGTTTTCGATCACGCTCGACGTGGTCGAGCCGATGGGCATGGAGACCATGGTGTTTTTCAAGGTCGACGGCACCGAAGTCTGCGGCCGGGTCGAGCCGACCGCGGCGAAGGGTGCGGGCGAAACCATGCAGCTGCGCGCCAATCTCGACCATATGCACCTGATCGATCCGGCGACCAACGCCGTTCTCTAGGTGTCCGGGCCGCCGATTGCCGGCTATTCCTTGACCGCGCCGGTCATCGCCGAGACGTAGTGCTCGACAAAAAACGCGTAGAGGATGACGAGCGGCAGGGAGCCGATCATGGCGCCCGCCATCAGGGAACCCCAGCGATAGATATCGCCATCGACCAGCGCAGTCACAATCGCGACCGGCACGGTCTTGTATTGGGTCGATGAAATGAAGGTCAGCGCGTAGATGAATTCGTTCCAGCACAACGTGAAGCAGAAGATGAACGCCGAGATCAGCCCCGGTATGGCAAGCGGCAGCACAATTCGCATGAGGATTTGCCAGCGGCTGGCGCCGTCGATCAACGCGCATTCCTCAAGCTCGAACGGGATGGTCTTGAAATAGCCCATCAGCAGCCAGGTCGAGAACGGGATGAGGATGGTCGGATAGGTCAGGATCAGCGCAAACGGCGTATCGAACAGGCCGTATTGAAAGACGACCGTCGACAGGGGAATGAACAGAATCGACGGTGGCACCAGATAGGCGAGGAAGATCGCCCCGCCGACCCACTGTGCGCCCCGATAGCGAAGCCGGACGATGGCATAGGCCGCGAGCACGCTGGCGACGATGGAAAGCGCGGTCGCGCAGACCGCGACCAGCATCGTGTTCCAAAGCCAGACCGGATACTGGGTCTCGAACAGCAGCTTCGTGATGTGCTTGAGCGTCGGGTTCCACGTCCAGAACGGGCTGTAGGTGTCCAGATCAAGCAACTGCTCGTCGGGTTTGATGGAGGTCAGGGCCATCCAGTAAAAAGGGAACAGCAGCACGAACAGGATGATCGACAGGGGCAGATAGAGCGTCACGAGCCGTCGCGGCAGGCTTTGCAGATAGCTCATCCCCTCGCTGTCATCGGCAAGCGGCGTCGAGCCGGCAAGTACGTTCCCTGGGTTGGCGACTTTGCTGGCGAGCGTGTCAGTCATTGCTTTCGCCTTGCTGCCATTTGCGCCGCTGCAAACCGAACCATGACACGAGGATGGCGGCGAGCAGGAACGGAATCATCGCGGTCGAAATCGCGGCCCCTTCGCCCAGATAGCCGCTCATGATCGCGCGCTGGTAGGAGAATGTCGCCATCAAATGCGTGGCGTTGACCGGGCCGCCGCGCGTCATCACCCAGATCAACTGGAAGTCCGTGAACGTGAAAAGCACGGAAAATGTCATCACCACGGCGATGATCGGGGTGAGCAGCGGATAGGTGATGAAACGGAAGCGCTGCCAGTTTGTCGCGCCGTCGATGGTCGCCGCCTCGTAGAGCGAGGGCGATACGGTTTGCAGCCCCGCCAGCAGCGTGATCGCCACGAACGGAACGCCGCGCCAGATATTGGCGAAGATCACGGACCAACGCGCGTTCCACACATCGCCGAGAAAATTGATATTGGCCGAGATCAAACCCATTTTCTTCAGCGACCAGGAAATGATGGAGAACTGCGGGTCGAACAGCCACCAGAACGCGATGGCCGACAGCACCGTCGGCACGATGAACGGTATGAGCACGATCGCCCGCAGGATCGCCTTGAACGGCAGCCGCTCGTTGAGCAGCAGCGCCAGATACAGACCGACCGCGAATTTTATTGCGCTGGCGACCGTGGTGTAGAGCAGCGTGTTGAAAACCGTGAGCCAGAACGTCGAGTCTTCCCAGAGAAATTCGTAGTTTTCGATGCCGACAAAAACGCCGCCGCGGCCAAGCCGGGCATCCGTGAACGACAGCCAGACGCCGAGACCGAGCGGATAGGCGAGGAACAAGATCAGGAACGCCGCCGCCGGCAGCATGAACCAGAAGCCGAGCCAGTCGCGGTTGGTCTTGAGGCGGGTCCAAGCGCTTACGTCGCGCGGGCCGAAACGGGCGCGAGCCTGGTCGAGGGCAATGGCCATGCAGTGACCGACCTTGATCCGTTAAGGCGGCCGGCGGGACGGTCCCGCCGGCCATCTGTTTCAGCGATAGATGCGCTTGAGCTGCCGCTCGGCGATCGCGATCGAACCCTTTACATCCTCGCGGCCGGTGCAGTAGTTGGCGAACATGTCGACGATGACGAAGTCGGCAATCGCGGTCGCTGCCTTCTCGCCGACCGAGCCGAGCCCGCCCGCCGTACGAGTACGCTTGGCAACGTCACGGAACGGCGTGGCCTTGGGATCGGCGGTCCATACCGGGTTGCTGTCATACGCATTGAGGCAATGCGTGAGATAGCCTTTCGCCGACTGGATCCATGGATTGAAGTTATCGGCTTCGAGCATGAACGCCATCAGCGCCTTACAGGCCTGCGGATACTTCGTGTAAGTCATCGCCAGCACCGGATACATCAGGTGCAACTCGGTCGGCTTGCCGCTCACGCCGACCGGGAAGTAGGCGTGGTCCATGTCTTCCGCAATCTGCTTGGCGCTGTTTTGAGCGGCCACGTAGATCGAGATGCCGTTATTGGTCCAGCTGATTTCGCCGGCCAGGAACGCCTTATTGTTGGACGCATCATTCCAGGCGGCCGTGCCGGAGATCATGTTGCCGTAGAGCGCCTTGGCGTATTCCAGCGCCTTGGCGGTCTCCGGTGAATTGATGATGACCTTGTCGTTCTTGTCGACGGCTTCGCCGCCGTTCGACCACAGGCACCAATGCACCCAGCTGTTGCCATCGCCCGAGGCGTGGCCGAGCGCGAAGCCGCCGGGCGTGCCTTGCGCCTTCATCGCTTTGGCGTATTCCTGGAAGGAGTCGAGCTTGTCCGGGAATTTCGAGAAGCCGGCTTTCTTCGACGCCTCGATGCGATAGTTCATCAGCGCGCCCGAATAGCAGATGGGGACGCAGATCCACTTGTTGCCGCTGTGGCCGTATTTGACGGCGCTTTCGACCCAGCCGCCGTATTTCTTGCCGAGATATTCAGCGACGTCGGTCACGTCCATGCACTTCTGCGGGAAGAGGTGCGGCAACGAGTAAAGGCCCCAGAACAAGTCGGGCCCGGTCCCGGTGTTGGCGGCGACCGAAGCCTTCGGCTGCACGTCTTCGTACGATTCGCGGGAGATTTCGACCGGAACTCCGGTTGCCTTGGAGAAGGCGGCGATCAGCTTGACGAAGGCGTCGTCTTCCGCTTGCACGAAATATTTCCAGCGCAGCATCGAAAGCTTGGCGCCTTTTTCCGGCTTCCATTGGGCGGTTTGCGCCCAGGCTTTTGCCCAGTCGAGCAGCGCGGGGCCGGAAAGCGCGCCCGCCGCGCCGAGAGCCGTGCCCCCCTTGACCAGGGCACGTCGCGTGAATTGGTTCATTGGTCGTCCCTCCATTTCCATTTCTAGTTGTTGAGACGCTTACCCGTCGTCTCGTCGAAAAGATGCACAAGCCGCGGGTCCGGCTGGAGCCGGATCTTGTCGCCCGGCTTGAATTGATGACGTTCGCGAAACACGGCAACGACTTCCTCGCCGCCGAGTTTGGCGAAAACCTGGGTCTCCGAACCCGTCGGCTCCACCACGACGATCTCGGCCTCCGCCCCCTCGTCGGCGATGGTGAAATGTTCCGGGCGTATTCCGTAAATCGCGCGCCGCTCGTTGCTGCCGGCCGGCGCCCACGCCAGCGGCAGCTTGACGCCGTTCGGGCCCTCGAATCCGGCGCGGCCGTTCATCTCGACCTTGCCTTTGAGGAAGTTCATGGCCGGCGAACCGATGAAACCCGCGACGAACTGGTTGGCGGGCGTGTCGTAAAGTTCGAGCGGCGTTCCGATCTGCTCGACGTGGCCGTCGTGCATGACGACGATCTTGTCGGCCATGGTCATGGCTTCGATCTGGTCGTGAGTGACATACACGGTCGTCGTTTTCAGGCGCTGATGCAGCTCCTTGATCTCGGTGCGCATCTGTACGCGCAGCTTGGCGTCCAGGTTCGACAGCGGTTCGTCGAACAGGAACACCTGCGGGTCGCGCACGATGGCGCGGCCCATGGCGACGCGCTGACGCTGCCCGCCGGACAGTTGCCGCGGAAAGCGTCCGAGCAGGGACGACAGGCCAAGAATTTCAGCGGCGCGGTTGACCCGGGTGTCGATCTCGCTCGGCGGCGCGCCGCGCAGCTTCATCGAGAAGGCCATGTTGGCGGCGACCGTCATGTGCGGATAAAGCGCGTAGTTCTGGAACACCATGGCGACGTCGCGCTCTTTCGGCGGCACCTTGTTGACGACGCGGTCGCCGATCGAGATTTCGCCTGCGGTGATGTTTTCAAGGCCCGCGATCATGCGCAGCAGGGTCGACTTGCCGCAGCCCGAAGGGCCCACGAGAACGACGAATTCGCCGTCCGCGATCGAGATGTTGACGCCGTGGATGACTTCGGTCGCGCCGAAGGCCTTGCGCACGTCGCGAATTGCGACCGACGCCATGTCCCTGTGTCTCCCCCTGGATGCCCGACGGCATCCGCGCCGCACCGGCTTAAGGGTGCCGATTTCAGCGGCCAATATTATTTCATCATGTCATCATACAACTCAAGCCCTATCGGCGCGGTGCGCGGGGAAAAGTCGTGTCTGCCGGCTAGATCGTCATGCCGCCGTCGATCTGGAAGGTCTGCCCGGTGTAGTAGCTCGACTCGTCGGAGGCGAGGAACACCGCGCCGGCGGCGATCTCCTGCGGCGTTCCCAGGCGCCCGATCGGCTGGCGATCGACGAAGTCCTGGCGTACGGCGTCGAGCGATTTCCCGGTTTTCTTCGCGTTGATCTCGATGCGCTGATCGAGCGAAGGCGACTCGATGGTGCCCGGGCAGATGGCGTTGGCGCGGATGCCCTGGCGGATGAAGTCGGCGGCCACCGCCTTGGTGAGGCCGATGATCGCCGCCTTGGTGGCGCCGTACACATAGCGGTTGGGGAGGCCGCGGAGCGAGGAGGCAACCGACGCGATATTGATGATCGAGCCGCCGCCGTTCTTCAGCATCGCCGGGATGAAGGCGCGCAGCACGCGGTGCATGGATTTGACGTTGACGTCGAATGAGAAATCCCAGTCCTGCTCCGAGCAATCGAGCACGCTGCCCTGATGCACATAGCCCGCGCAGTTGGCGACGACCTTGGGCGTGCCGAATTCCGTCATGACTTTTTGCGCCAGCGCGTCGACCGCCTCGGTCGAGCGCACGTCGAGCGCAAATGTCTTTGCCTTGGCCAGGTCCCTGAGCTTGCCGGCGTCGAGATCGGTCGCCACCACTTCGGCGCCTTCGGCGATAAAAGCTTCGGCGATGGCGCGGCCGATGCCCTGGCCGGCCGCGGTAATGAATGCTGTCTTGCCTTTGAGGCGCCCGGCCATCGTCGCGACCTTTCAGTGATTGTCGCGCGGCACGGGGAACTCCTGTGCCACGCGTTGAAACTTCACGGCCGGCTTGAGCACCATGCCGTCGGCGAGTTGATCGACCATGGCGCGCTGGATTTCCTGCCAAGGCGTCTGGCTTGCCGGGTATTTGTAGCCGCCGCGCCGCTGCAACGCTGCCCGGCGCCGCGCCATCTCGGCCTTCGACACCAGGATATTCGCGGTACCCTTGTTGAGGTCAATGCGTACCCGGTCGTCGGTCTTGAGCAGCGCCAGGCCGCCGCCGACGGCGGCTTCCGGCGAGGCGTTGAGGATCGACGGCGATCCCGAAGTGCCCGATTGGCGCCCGTCGCCGATGCAGGGCAGCGCCTTGATGCCGCGTTTGATGAGCTCGGCGGGCGGCTGCATGTTCACCACCTCGCAGGAGCCGGGATAGCCGACCGGCCCGACGCCGCGGATGAACAGCAGCGTATACTCGTCGATCTTGAGCTTGGGGTCGTCGATGCGGTGGTGATAGTCCTCCGGACCGTCGAATACCACGGCGCGGCCCTCGAAGGCGTTCGGATCCTGTTTGTTGGAAAGATAGCGCTCGCGGAATTCGTCCGAGATCACGCTGGTCTTCATGATCGCCGAATCGAACAGGTTGCCGGACAGCACCTTGAAGCCGGCGCGCTTGCGCAGCGGCCGCTTGTAGCTGTGGATGACGTCGTGGTCCGCGATTTGCGCCGCCTTGACGTTGTCGCCCATGGTCTTGCCGTTGATGGTCATGGCGTCGGCGTGGATGCGCTTTGCCTTCAGCAATTCGTTCATCACCGCCGGCAGGCCGCCGGCGCGGAAATACTCCTCGCCGAGATATTTGCCGGCCGGCTGCATGTTGACCAGCAGCGGCACGTCGTAGCCGACCTTTTCCCAGTCCTCGATCGTGAGCTTGACGCCGATATGGCGGGCGATGGCGTTGATATGGATTGGCGCATTGGTCGAGCCGCCGATCGCCGAATTGGCGACGATGGCATTCTCGAAGGCCTTGCGGGTCAGAATGTCGGAAGGTTTGAGGTTTTCGTTGACGATTTCGACGGCGCGCACGCCGGTCTCGTAAGCGATCTGCCCCCGCTCGCGGTAGGGCGCGGGAATCGCGGCGCAGCCGGGCAGTGTCATGCCGAGTGCCTCCGCCAGCGCGTTCATGGTCGAGGCGGTGCCCATGGTGTTGCAATGCCCGGCCGAGGGTGCGCTCGCCGCGGCAATGTTCATGAATTCCTCGTCGTTGATGCGGCCGGCCGCGAGTTCTTCACGCGCGTGCCAGATCGCCATTCCGGAGCCGCAACGCTCGCCTTTCCACCAGCCGTTGAGCATCGGCCCGCCGCACAGGACGATCGCAGGCGTGTTCACCGTTGCCGCCGCCATGATGCAGGCCGGCGTCGTCTTGTCGCAGCCGGTCATCAGCACGACGCCGTCGAGCGGGTAGCCATAAAGCACCTCGACCAGGCTGAGATAGGCAAGATTGCGGTCGAGCGCCGCGGTCGGCCGCTTGCCGGTCTCCTGGATCGGATGGCAGGGAAACTCGAAGGCGATGCCGCCGGCGGTGCGGATGCCCTCGCGCACGCGCTTTGCCAGCTCGAGATGATGGCGGTTGCAGGGCGAAAGGTCGGAGCCGGTCTGCGCGATGCCGATGATCGGCTTGCCCGAGCGCAACTCCTTGCTGGTCAGCCCGAAGTTCAAATAGCGCTCGAGATAGAGCGCCGTCATGCTCGGATTTTCCGGGTTGTCGAACCAGAGCTGCGAGCGCAGGCGGCGCGACTGTGATTGCGGTGATTGTTTCGCCGTCTTCGGCATCAGGTGCTCCCTCGCGCGCTTTTTTCTGTTGCGGCGAGCATGCGCCGAACGGCACGGCCGATGCAAGCGCCGACGGCGCAAAGCGCGCACAAGGAGACAACCGGCGCAGCCGGCATGGTTCATCGCCGGTGGAACAGGAAAAGCCGTCTGCTCCTAGGGTAGGACCGACAATTTTATGATGCTGGTGCCGCTGCGTCCGTCGCTGTCGCGGACGTCGATGCGGATCATATGCGTGCCCGGCGGCACCTCGGCATCGCCCATGTCGATGCCGGCCGCGGTGATGTGCGTCTTGAGCCGCGGCGTCAGATCGACCGACGGCGACCTGAGATAGGTCACTTTGACGCTGTCGGGGACCACGGTTGTTTCGTTATGGGCGACGAAACGGATTTCCAGCGGGAACGGCGACTTCGCCCCCGTGCTATTCGGGCTTGGCGAAATCTGCTCGATGCGCGGCCCGCGGGTGAGGCCGCGCGTGCCCAAGGCGCCAAGCTCGCTTGCGGCCGGCAGCGCCGCTTCCGCCTGCGTAATCAGGATTTCCGCGGCCGAGGCGGCCGATACGCCGCAAATCAGACTGAAGCCCGTGATGATGGCCGCCACTGAGGAATTGTGCATGACACCTTTCCTGGACAGCGCCCCTCGCCACCTTTTACCGGCCTGCCGGGGTGATTTCAATATCATCTTCCGCATCGTGCTAATGGCCGGTGATGCCGAGGCCGCTGACAATCGACACGACGGCTGAAACGAGCGCGATCAGCGAGGAAACCGCGGTCTGCACCCGCTTGAGATTTTTTTCCAGATCGGACTCGTCGCCGCTGGCGACCCTCGCCGCGATAAAGCGCGAGGTACGCGCGACGATTCTGTTGTGCGCGGCGGCCGGGGTGCGCAGTGCGACAATGATCTGGCGCACGATGGAGCCGGTAAAGAAGCCGAAAGCGATGCTGCCGACGTAGTAGCCGAGCTCGCGCCATTCGCCGGGGCTGTCGGGCATGATCGGCACCTGGTCGGTCTTGGATACGACGACCAGCATGGCGAGCGTGGACGTGACGGCGACGATCAGCCCGGCGATGAAGTCCCACAGCAGCTCCCGCTGCCCGGCCTCGCGAAACATCAGACCGAACAGCAGCGGCAGCGCGAAGAGCGCGATGCGCAGATAGGGCAGGCGCAGGTCGTATTGCACGACAATGAAGAAATGCGCCACCACCAGCGTGATGATGCACAAGGCAACGGCTGAAACCGGCGACAGGGTCGGAATGAAATGCTCGACGGCGCTGGGGGCCGCCGCCGGGGTCTTGCGGGCCGCCAGTACCGGGGCCTCCGGCGAAACGGTGAGCACCGGCGGATGGGCGATTTCGCTCTCCAGCGCCTCGATGCGCTTGCCCATGTCGTTCAAGGTCTTGAGCAAAGGCAGGATGATGAAGAAATCGCGCTGGCAGTGCTTGCAAACGACCGCGTCGTCTTTGATCTCCTCGGCGCAATAGGGGCACTTCATGGCGGCCTGCGAGTCGTTTTGTTGCTGAGCCGATGCTATCGCAAGCCGTCGCGCCATCAAAACGGGGCGGCCCGACCTTGTCCTATTGGCCGCCGACGACGGAGATCACCGTGGTCTGCGGCAGCTGCTTGGCCGACGTGTTCAAATTGAGGATTTGCTTGACCAGTTCGGTGACCTGCGAGCTGCGGCCGCCGACTTCCCGGCTGTGGGGGATCGAATAGACGACCCCGTTATACAGGACGGAGACGACACTATCGCCCAAGCCCGGTCCTTCGTTGATGACGAAGATATTATCGCATGAGATCGCGATTTGTGAGTCATGAATATAAGGCTGCTTGTTGCTGAGAGGCCTGATAGCTCTGACTTCTCCATCGCCGTTGCAGTCCTCCATGGGATAAGCCCCGTAGTGGAGCCCGCTCTTGGTCTGGATCGTCCGTGGCTGTCCGCCGTATTCCGGCGAGTTCCTGCGTCGAACGATCTCGCCGAGGTAATAAAGAATGCCCTCGGTCGAACGGGTCTGGAATTTCATGCTGATGTGCGCGCCCTCGAACGCCTGAACCGGAAACAGCGCGCCTGACTCAATGTTATCAGCCCCGTTCTTTTCGATCGCTTGAATTTGCACCGCCTTGATTCGATCCAGAACCGGCTGTGCCATCGCAATTCCGCGAAACTCCGATTGGCCTTCGCTGGAAACGCCCTGGCGGTCCGAGGTGAGCGGGTTCGCGGACGCTGTGGGCTCCGCCGCGCCTGACTCGGGCTTCGCCGCTTCTGTCGGCTTGGCCGTCCCGCCCGGCTTTGGCGCCGTCGCGTGGCTGGCGATCTTCGCTCGTGGCCTGCACGCGAGACCGGCGGGCTTTTCTTCTCCTGCCCTGGCTGCAGGTGAAAAATGTCCACAAAAAATTGTTTTGTCCCTGGCGGCGAGCCACGCCGGGTAATCGCCGCCCTTGTACAGGAAACAGGTGCGCAACTCGCTCGATTTCTTTTCCAGGGTGACCTTGCCTGTCCTGTCTTTTTTCACGTCGAGCCCCGCCTGCGCCGCGTGCGCGAAGGCATCGACCGCGCGCGCTGAGTCGGCTGCGCGCGGTGGCGGAATCGCCGGACCGTAAGCCGTCGTCTTGTTGATGCGCTCGGCAATGAATCCGGACACCATAAGATAGTCCACCATGGCCTGAAACTGGCCGAACTGGAGGTCGTCCGAGACATCGTTTCTAAAGACGAACCGTTCGCAATTGCCGCGCTCGTCGATGCGCGTGACCTCAATACTCAAGATAAACAGGTCGGCCAGCAGCTCGGGCGGAAAGCCCTCCTGCAGATAAAAATCGATGACCGAGAGCGGGACCGGCGTGAGAATGCCCTGGTAGAATTCCTGGGTATCGAGCACAGGCACGGTGAAGTTGGGTCCGCCGCTGATGCTGGCGGTGCCGCTGCCGGTGCCCGTAACCACGCGCTGCACGATCGAAGTGGCCGCCGTCGGCAGATTGTAGAGCGGCGTCGAATGCGCGTTGGTCTCGCCGCCGCTAATGCTGCCGCTCGCGCTGGCGGTTCCGGTCACGGACTGCAGGCTGGTGAATTGCATCGGCCGGCGCTGGCTGGCGCGAACGATGTTGAGCAGCATCGCCGCGAGCGTAGCGTCCTCGGCTTCGCGGTTATATTCGACCGCCCTGGTGCCGTAATAGTCCGAGGGAAAGAAGGAGCAGCCGGCAACTGCCATGGAAAGCAACGCAGCGCCAAACGCGCGCACGATACTGCGGCGACGCATGACCAGGACCCCCACTACCCCTAGACAACACCCCGAAATGAAAGATTAGCCGAGAAATATGGCGGCGGTAAAAGCCAAAAATGGCCAATTTTTCGGGAACCGGCCCTATTGCCGTGGAACCTGGGGCAAGGCGCCAACGACGCCATTCCCCGCCAGGCGCCGGCTTGGTAATATGTGATTTGACTGGCCGCGCATCGCACCAGAGGCAAATGCGCCATGAATGATCCAGTAAAATTCGGTGCTGCCGGGCTGGCGAGTGTTATTGCCTGCGTCATAGCGTTGCCGGCCTTGGCCTTGACTCAAGATCAGGCGCGCGAGAATTGCCGCGCCACCGTTGGCCGCGCCTTCGTTCAGTCCTGCATGGAGGGCCGCCACGGCGACCGCGAAAAATGCCGGGAACTGGCGACGCCGAAAGTGCGCGCTTGTGTCGTCGCTGCGCTCAACGCCGCCAATGGCCGCGCCAACATTGCGGTCGAGGCGCCCAAGGAACAGGGCCCGAGCGAGGAGGTCGCCAAGGAGGCCGCCGATCTGCCGACCGTCTTCGTTGCGCCGCCACGGACCATCACCGACATCACGGCTATTCTCGACAGCGAGAAACCGGACCCGGAGAAGATCGCCGCACTGCGAGCCGAAGCCGATGCCGCTGAACCGGCCAAGGCCTCTCGTCTCGAACTGGCGCGCTTTTATTACGCGCGTGGTAGTGCGCGCTCGAGGCTTGGCCAGCTCAAGGGTGCGCTCGCCGATGCCGAAAAAGCATTGGAGAACGGCCGTGCCGCGGGCGATGCCCACCTTTTGGGGCGCATCGAGCAGTTCGCCGGGCTGCAATATTCGGCTTCGGGAAATCCCAAGCGCGCCCTCGAGATTTTCCAGAATCAAATTCGCGACACCAACACAGCAGGAGCCAAGGGCTACCTGTTTGGCGCTTATCGGGAAATCTCGAAGTTTCTGATCCAGGCCGGCGACCTGGCGCAGGCGGAAGCTTATCTCAAGCGCAACCTCGCTTTAATTCAGGAGGCCCGGACCAGCGGGCTGCCGGGCTGGCGAACCAGCTATGCGATCAAAGGCCAGTCTTTTGAAGCGGATATCGAATATCACCGCGCCATTATTTTCGAGGCGCGGGGGCAGTATCAGGAGGCCGAAAAATCGTATCGCCTGGCCGAGCAACGCAGGCTCGGCTCGATCAAGGGCATTCTGGCCTCGCCGGACCCGCCGTCCGAATCGCAGATCCGCCAATCCGCCATTCGCATGGTCATCGCCATGGCGCGCGTGGAGGCAAATCAGGGCCGTCTTGCCGAAGCGGAAGCCGACGCGCGCCGCGCGTTGCTCGCCGTCCTCAAGGATCAAGGCAAATATAACCTGACGACGACCATCTATGTTGGCGGTCTCGCAAACATCCTCGTTCAGCAAGGCCGCTATGCCGAAGCCGAAAAGCTGACGCGCGTTGCGATCGAAATCAATCGCGCGGTCGGCGTTGCCGACGATTCGCCGACAATCGTTCGTGAATTGTCGACCCTGGCGCTGATCCTCAACCTTCAACACCAGCGAAAACAGGCCATTGCGGTCTACGCCGAAATCGACAAGGCGACGGCGAATTGGGATCAGAAGTCGCGGGAGGCGCTGGACCTCAACGGCTCGCGTATCAATTCATATTATGCCGCAGGCCAATTCGACCGCGGCGTCGCCGCCGCCGAGGCCCTGGTCAAGCGTGAAGTCGCCCGCCTCGGCGACAACAGCTACGACGCCGCCAATGCGCGTGCCAACCTTGCTTTCGGCTATGCCAAGCTGCATCGCGACGACGACGCTGCCCGCGAATTCCGGGCCGCAATTCCGATCTTGATGGCCGGGGCGCGGGAGACGTCCGACGACGACAATTCCGCGGCGGTGGCCATGCGCAGCGACCGGCTGCAAAGCTTCGTCGAATCCTACATCACGCTGCTCAATCGCATGCAGGCGGCAAACGGGGATGACAGCGCCGCGGTGCAGAGTTTTGCCCTGGCGGATGCCATTCGCGGCCATTCGGTGCAGCAGGCGCTGGCGGCGTCGAGCGCGCGCGCGCAAATCAGGGATCCGGCGCTCGCTGAACTCGTGCGCCAGGAACAGGATCTGAGCAAGCAGGTGAACGCGCAGCTCGGCACGCTCAACAATGCCTTGGCGCTGCCGGCCGGCCAGCGCGACGAGAACGGCGTGAAAGCGCTGAGTGTCGCGATCGGCAATCTGCGCAGCGAGCGCGACAAGCTGCGCGCCGACATCGCCAAGCGGTTTCCCAACTATGCCAACCTGATCTCGCCGAAGGCGCCTTCGGTCGACGAGATCAAGGCGGTGCTGAGGCCGGATGAGGCGTTCCTGTCGTTCTATTTCGGCCGCGACGCGAGCTTCGTCTGGGCGGTGCCGAAAGACGGGAAGGTCGCGTTCGCCGTGATTTCCGCGACCTCTGGCGACATCGCCACCAAGATCCACGCGTTGCGCAAGGCGCTCGAGCCGGACGTGGCGATGGTCTCCGATATTCCGCCGTTCGACCTTGCCGGCGCCTACGACCTCTACAGCCTGCTGCTCAAGCCGGTCGAGGCCGGCTGGAAGCAGGCGAAAAGTCTCATCGTCGTCACCAATGGCGCGCTCGGTCTGCTTCCTCTGTCGCTGTTGCCGACGGCGCCC